>CAMDHS010000169.1 GCA_945898115.1 Comamonas sp. lk | reverse complement strand
ACCCAGGCTTTGGACGCCACGCACCCCGGGGCGGGGCCACGCCACTAGACTGAGGCAATGAAAAAACACCTGCTGATGATCGAAGACGACGCCCGCCTGGCGGCCATGGTGGCGGAGTATTTGCAGCTCAATGACTTCAGCATCGAGCGGGTGGGCGATGGTTTGTCGGGCTTGGCGCGGCTGCGCCAGGCACCCAACAGCGCCCCGCCGGTGGATCTGGTGGTGCTCGACCTGATGTTGCCCGACATCGATGGCCTCGAAGTCTGCCGCCGTATCCGCGCATTGAGCGGCACACTTGGGCAAACCCCAGTGCTGATGCTGACTGCCAAGGGCGACCCGATGGACCGCATCGTGGGCCTGGAGCTTGGTGCCGACGACTACCTGCCCAAACCCTTTGAGCCGCGCGAGCTGCTGGCGCGCATCCGCGCCGTGCTGCGCCGCAAGACCGAGTTTGAGAGCGCCGCAGGCGAGCACGCGGTGCTGCGCTACGGCTCACTCGAGATTGACCGTGACGCCCGCACCGTGACCGTGGCCGGCGTGCCCAGCGAGCTCACGTCCTACCAGTTTGACCTGCTGGTAACGCTGGCCGAGCGCGCCGGGCGGGTGCTCACGCGCGACCAGATCATGGAGGCGGTGCGCGGGCGCGAGCTTGACGCTTTTGACCGCTCGATTGACGTGCACATGGGCCGCATCCGCGCAGCTATCGAGCAAGACCCCAAAACGCCAAAACGCATCCTCACGGTGCGTGGTGTGGGCTATGTGTTTGCGCGCCAGCAAGACTAGGGCGCGGGCTGCCTGACCATGCTGCAAAAACTCTATGTGCGTATCTGGCTGGCCGTGGTGCTGGCCGTGGCCGTACTCAGTTTGCTGGTCGGCATGGTCTGGCGAATGGCCGCCGAGCCGCCGCTGCGCGTTGTGGTGGTGCGCAACACCCAGGGCGAGGTGATTGGCGGCGGCAGCGCCCGCGCACTGCGCCCCGGCATGTTCCACCATGACGAGGAAGGCCACGAACGTGCCGAACACGCCCCCGCGATGCAGGCGGCGCCAGAAAGCAACAATCCCGAGACAGCAACCGTGGCGCCTGCCACCAACACCGCAAAGGCACATCCACAAGAGCCCGATGACGCCGACGAACGCGTTGGCCATTTCGGCCGTGGGCCAGAGTTTGTGGTGCGCCTGCAAGACGGGCAAACCATGCATTTGCACCTTCCCCGCCCGCCGCGCAGCCCCTGGATTGCGCCTTTTGGCTTTTTTGGTTCCTTGGCCTTGGTGGCCGTCGCGGTGGCGCTGGCCACCTACCCCATCGTGCGCCGCCTCACACGCCGCCTAGAAAGCCTGCAGTCCGGCGTGCAGCGCTGGGGCGAGGGCGACCTGACGGTGCGCGTGCCGGTGGAAGGCGAGGACGAGGTCGGCTTTCTAGCGCGACGCTTTAACCACGCTGCCGAGCAGATCGAGAACCTGGTCAAGGCGCGCGACGCGCTTTTGGCCTCGCAAAAATCGCTCTTGGCCAATGCCTCGCACGAGCTGCGCTCGCCGCTGACCCGCATCCGCATGGGCCTGGAGCTGATGGGCCAGGGCTCGCCCGAAGCGCTGGCCCAGCGCAAACCCGCGATCGAACGCAACCTGGCCGAACTCGACCAACTGATTGACGAAATATTGCTGGCCAGCCGCCTAGAGGCCCGCGAAGCCGATGTCGGCACGGTGGAGCCGGTCGATCTGGTGGGTTTGGCAGCCGAGGAATGCGCCCGCAGCGGCGCTACGCTCGACACCCAGGCCGCCGTGCTGCTGGTGCCCGGCATTGCCAAACTGCTGCGCCGTGCGGTGCGCAACCTGCTGGAAAACGCCAGCCGCCATGCGGCCACCCCGGCCGAGTTGGCGCTGTACCAGGACGGAGGCTTTGCGGTGATGGATGTCAAAGACCAGGGCCCAGGCGTGCCCGAGGGCTTGCAGGCGCGCATTTTTGATCCCTTTTACCGCCTGCCCGGCGCGTCCGAACAAGACGGCGGCGTGGGCCTGGGGCTGGCGCTGGTGCAATCGATTGCGCTGCGCCACGGCGGCACCGCCAGTTGCAGCCAGCGCGCAGGTGGCGGCGCCTGTTTTACGCTGCGCCTGCCGCTGGACGTGGCGGCGGCTAGGCCATCGCCTTAAGAAACAAATCGCGGTCCGGGGCAAAGTTCTCATGCAGGGGCAGCAGCGCGCCGCCCAGCACGCGAGCGTCTGAGCCAATATCGCCCGCATTGCGCCGGCCAGGGCGCGCTGATGGCACGGTCGTCGAGAGGGGATTCGGCCTTTTTCATGGTGGGCCACTTTTCACCCCTGCCTTGATTTAGTCCGAAACCGGGTTTGGCGACTGAATTTGAAAAAACACCGCGAAACTCACCCGATTGGGGGATAGGCACTGCAACACCGGGGGCTTAAAGTTGGCCCATTGCTGTCACGCAGTCAATGAAGCAGGATAAAAAAAGCTTTGCTTTCATTGCCAAGCCGCTCACCAGTTCCAACGAAGTCTCTGCGGAGACATTTACAAGTCACCTTCGGGTGACTTTTTTTTGTCGTTAGGGTGGCAGCAGCGCCAATACGCGCGTTGGCTCCACGTCGCGCAGGCAACGGGTGTGGCCCAAGGGGCAATCGCGAGCGAAGCACGGGGCGCAGCCCAAGGGCGGCTGGTAGCTGGGGTCGTCTTTGAGCCAAATCACATGGGCCTGCGGGCTCAGGGGCGGCGTGTGCAGCGGGCTCGACGATCCAAAAATCGCCACCTGCGGCACGCCAAAGGCGGCGGCCACATGCATCATTCCCGAGTCGTTGCTGACCACGGCGCAGGCGGCGCTGACCAGCGCCAGCGCCTCCGTCAGGCCGGTGCGCCCCGACAGGTCCAGACAGCGCCCAGACCCTGCCTGCTGCACGGCCTTGGCAATCTCGTCGCACACCGGCGCATCTTTGCCCGAGCCCAGCAGAACCACGGCGCGCCCGGTGCGCTGCGCCAGTGTTTGCGCCAGCGTAGCGAAGTGGCTTGTGGGCCAGCGCTTGGCTGGCCCGTATTCAGCGCCCGGCACCAGCACGTAGTAGCCAGCGCGCTGCAAATCGAGTGGCGCCAGCGCAGCATCCACCGCCAACTGCGCCACCGAGAGCTGGGGCCTCTCAGACTCAAAACCCGCCTCGCCGCTCAGGGCGCCATAAAACGCCACCATGGGCGGGCGCTGGGTTTTGGAAGGGTTGGGCAGGCGCTTTGTGAGCAAACCCCAACGCGCCTCGCCCTGGTAGCCCACGCGCTCAGCGATACCAGCCCACCAGGGAATGAGTGCGCTTTTCAAAGAATTGGGGCAGACCACCGCCCGGTCAAACTGGCCACGCATCTCGCCCGCCAGCGAGCGGCGTGCGGCCCACTGCAAGCCGCCATGGACAAAAGGAAATTCAATCACCCGCTCCACCACCGCCATGGCCCGGTACACCGGCGCCACCCAGGGCAAGGCCCCCACCGTGATGCGCTCCCCCCGCGCATGCAGGCGGCGCAAGAGCGGCTCGGTCATCACCGCGTCACCAATCCATTGGGGCGCGATTACCAGCGTGGAAGTCATGGCTTAAGCGCCCTCGCGGGGCAGCGACCCACGCGCAGCGGGGGAGCGTGGGGGCAACACCCCTTGGGCCGGGCCGCCCCAAGCAAGGGACACCCCCTCGGGGGGCAGCGACCCCAACGCAGCGGGGGAGCGTGGGGGCAACACCCCTTGCGCCGGGCCGCCCCAAGCAAGGGGAGCCCCCTCGGGGGGCAGCGACCCACACGCAGTGGGGGAGCGTGGGGGCACCAACTTAATGGGCTTCGAAATGCTCGCCGGCCTTGAGCTGGTACACGGTGCCGCAGTAGGGGCACTTGGCGTGGCCGCTGTGGGCGACATCTAGGTAGACCTTGGGGTGGGTGTTCCAGGTTTTCATGTCCGCCAGGGGGCTGGGGCAGAACACGCCACCTTGGGGGTTGAGGTCTTTGGCCAGCAGGATGACGAGCGATTTGGACATGGCGGTGTTCGGTGCGTAAAAGGGGTTGCCGCTCTTAGACCAAAGTCAGCCAATGCGCGTACTTGGGGTTGCGGCCGTTGACGATGTCAAAGAAGGCTGCTTGGATTTTTTCGGTGATCGGGCCGCGCGTGCCAACGTAGTCGTCCTTGCCCAGGGCGATGCGGTCGAGTTCGCGGATGGGCGTTACCTCAGCGGCGGTGCCAGTGAAGAAGGCTTCGTCGCAGATATAGACCTCGTCACGGGTAATGCGCTTTTGCACCAGTTCCAGCCCTAAGTCTTTGCAGATGTGCATGACGGTGTTGCGGGTGATGCCGTTCAAAGCGCCGGCCGACAGGTCGGGCGTGTAGACCACGCCGTCTTTGATGACAAACAGGTTTTCGCCCGCGCCTTCGGACACAAAGCCGTTGGTGTCGAGCAGCATGGCTTCGTCGTAGCCGTCATCGGTGGCTTCCATATTGGCCAGGATGGAGTTGGTGTAGTTGGACACCGCCTTGGCCTGGGTCATGGTGATGTTGACGTGGTGGCGGGTGTAGCTTGAGATCTTGACGCGGATGCCGCGCTTCATGCCTTCTTCGCCCAAATAAGCGCCCCAGGGCCAGGCTGCAACCATCAGGTGGATGGTGTTGCCCTTGGGCGAGACGCCGAGCTTTTTGTCGCCAATCCAGGTCAGTGGGCGCAGGTAGCAGCTCTCGAGCTTGTTGTCACGGACCACGGCTTTTTGCGCTTCCATCACCTGTTCTTTGGTAAACGGGATGTTCATGCGCAAGATCTTGGCGCTATTAAAGAGGCGTTCGGTGTGCTCGGCCAGGCGAAAAATGGCGGTGCCCTGGGCGGTGTTGTAAGCGCGCACGCCTTCAAAAGCGCCGCAGCCGTAGTGCAGGGTGTGGCTCAGCACGTGGATCTTGGCGTCACGCCAGTCGACCATCTGGCCGTCCATCCAGATTTTTCCGTCGCGGTCAGACATGGATGGGGGCATGGCGGTCATTGCAATAATCCTTTGATGGTTTGGGCAAGCTGGCAAAAGGGATGATTTTACGGGGCGGCGTCTGCGGCATCCGTGCTGGGGCGCACTAGGCGCCAGTTTTTCAGGCGACCGCCGCCAAATTCGCACTCGACGCTGGACGCCGAACCATCGGTCCAGCGAAAGATCTCGGGCTGCACGCCCAGCGCGGACAGCGGCTCGCCCAGCGCGCGCGTCATGGCCACCACGTGCAAGAGCGTCATGCCTTTGCGCAGTTTGGCGTTGAGCATCACCGCGCTGTCGACATAGCCCTTGGGCCGCTTGGCGGCGCGCTGCATTACCTGCAGCATGCGGGTGAAGTGCAGCAGCATCCACATCACCAAGGCGCCCACGGCGCCAGCGACACCTGGCCAGCCGTAGCTGCGGTAGGCCAGGGCGATCAGACCCACGGCGACCAAGGGCGCCAGGACTTTTTGAAAGGAAAAAAACGAAGGTAGTTGCATGGGGCTGATTTTGACCGCAGTCGCCCGCGCGGCAAATGGCGCCGCCTTTGCGGCATGGGCAGCTTTGGACAAGATTACAGTGGCTGCTTCAACCACTTTTGGATTGCACCGCCATGACCCACTCCAAGCAACGCGTTTTGATTACCGCCGCCGCCTCGGGCCTTGGCCTGGCCATGGCCGACGCCTTTATGGCCGCCGGGGCCCGGGTGTTTATTTGCGACGTCAACGCGGCTGCGCTGCAAGCCACGCTGGCCTCGCGCCCGTCGCTTGCGGGCCGGGTTTGCGATGTGAGTGACGAGGCGCAGGTGGCCGACTTTTTTGCCGCTGGCACGGCGCACCTGGGCGGCCTGGACATTTTGGTCAGCAACGCCGGGGTGGCCGGGCCGACTGCGAATGTAGAAGACATCAGCCTTGCCGACTGGCGCCACTGCATGGCGGTCAACCTGGACTCGGCGTTTTTGTGCGCCCGCCTGGCCGCGCCGCTGCTGCGGGCCCAGGGCAGCGGCTCGATCATCAATATGTCGTCCACCGCCGGGCTGTTTGGGTTTCCCAGACGCGCGCCTTATGCCGCAGCCAAATGGGCCATCCGCGGCCTGACGCGCACCCTGGCGCAAGAGCTCGGGCCCGCAGGCGTGCGGGTCAACTGCATTTGCCCGGGTTCGGTCTCGGGCGATCGCATGGACCGGGTGATTGCCGCCGAAGCGCTCAAAACCGGGCGCAGCGAAGCCGAGGTGCGGCATGACGCGGTACAGGCCGCGTCGCTCAAAACCTTTATCTCGCCCGAGGACATCGCTGCGCTGGCGCTGTTTATTACGTCGAGCGCGGGCGCGCGCATCTCGGGCCAGGAACTGACCGTGGACGGCCATACCGAGACTTTGTAGGCCGAAAAACGCGTCCGGCGGTTCACAAAACTGCCATAAAGCCATGCGGCTTTTGCATAACTATCGGCCGTAATCGCTTGGTAACTTCGTAACCGCTTCCTAAAATCACAGCCCCTCCTTGCCAATTTTGGGAGCGGTCGCTGGTCGTTGCGCGCCATTTGCGCGCTTCACCACAGCGGTTTTCTCAAAGCCCAGACCCGGTTGGTTTTTGAAAAGACGATTTTTAAACTTAGGAGCTTTTCGATGAACTCACCCGTGATGCAAGGCC
>CAMDHS010000168.1 GCA_945898115.1 Comamonas sp. lk | reverse complement strand
TCCCAGGAATGGTCCCAGCGGAACTCTCCGTAAAACTGCCCGCTGGGCACGTCCAGCGAGAGTTTGACTGGCGTCACGCGTGCCGCGCCTTCAAGCATATGGAGTTGCGGCCCCACCATAAAGCTGTCCTGAAAAGACTGGCCCGGGCGCACCTTCTTGGCGTATTCGGCATCGCAAATGCCCGAGGCGTAGCCCATGCGGGTCAGGATGCGGCGTGTGTGCTCGGGGCCCATGGAACTGAGCAAGTCCTGGCGCAAGGCCGCCAAGCCAGCGGTGTGCATCAGCACCATGCGCCGCTCGCCCAGCCAGATCGCGCCGCTGTCGGGCTCAAAGCGCAGCAGGCGGCGCAAATCGCTGTCCGAGGGGTATTTGAAGTTCAAGGGTGTATCCAATTCAAAAGCAAGTCTGGTCACTATTCTCGATATTGGTCAGCAGACCGCTGGCGGTGGCCCTGGCTTGATTGCGCGTCGGTGGAATTTGATCATTTGATAAAAATCTTATTTTTTGTCCCGCTGTAATGGTGAAAGTTTAACAAATTCATCGATTTCGAGGGGGCAAAAGTCCGATTAATCAGGGGAATTTGCTACGGGAAAACCATGAGACGGTTCGGAATTTCTAATGGTTTTCCCTAGGAATCTCGAGAATTTCGGCAAATTGGCATGGGCTGGCAAGCTACTTGCAAAGTTGGACGCGTAACCAGATCCAAACCATGCGCCATCTCACTTCCACCTGTACCACCGCTTGGGCCTTCAAGGGGTCGCAGCCATGAAAAAAACCCTTGCCCTTCTTCCAGAACCGGTGGTGTGTGACATCACCCGCAAATACGTCCGCGTGACCCAGGTGCGTGATGACGGCCTGGTGATGTTCGAGTTTTCGATTGGCTGGCCTGAACAGATGGTGGAGTTGGTGCTGCCGCAGGCGGCCTTCGACGAATTTTGTGCCGCCCACCAAGTACAGCACCTGAGCGACTAAGCCCGCAGACCCTCTTTCTCCAAAGGAACTTATCCATGTCCGTTGATCTTCACACCCGAGAAATCAAGCCGCTGCGGCAAACCTTTGCGCACGTGGCGCAGTACGTCGGCGACGACAAGCCGGCGTCGCGCTACCTTGAGGCCACGCTGGGCGCGCAGTCCACCGCCAACTTCCATTACCGCCCGACCTGGGATCCGGCGCACGAGCTGTTTGACAAAACCCGCTCGGCCGTTGTCTTGGCCGACTGGCAGGCGCTGCGCGATCCACGCCAATACTATTACGGCACCTGGACCATGGCGCGCGCACGCCAGCAAGACGCCATCGAATCGAGCTACCAGTTCATCGAAGACCGCGGCCTGGTGGGCAAGATGCCCGAGGCAGTGCGCAGCAAGGCCTCCAAAGTGCTGATTCCCCTGCGCCACGCGGCCTGGGGCGGCAATATGAACAACTGCTCGATCGGTGCCTATGGCTACGGCGCCATCCTGACCGCGCCGGCCATGTTTCATGCCATGGACCAGCTGGGGGTGGCGCAGTACATCACCCGCCTGGGCCTGACCCTGGACGAGCCCGGCGCCCTGGACGCGGGCAAAAAGGACTGGCTCGAAGAAGCCTGCTGGCAGCCCCTGCGCCACTATGTAGAAGACACGCTGGTCTTGCAAGACCCGATGGAGCTGTTTGTGGCCCAGAACCTGGCGCTCGACGGCCAGCTCTACCCCCTGATGTTTGGCAGCTTTGTTGATGACCACCTGGTGCCCCTGGGTGGTACGGCGGTGGCCATGTTGTCCGCCTTTATGCCCGAGTGGCACGCCGAGAGCGCGCGCTGGATCGATGCGGTGCTCAAGGTGGCTGCGGCTGAATCAGAAGCCAACCGCACGCTTATTGCTGGCTGGGTGCAAACCTGGTCGGACCGCGCGCAGGCAGCACTTGCACCCGTGGCCGAGCTGGCCCTGGGCGCCGAGGGCCAGGGCGCGCTGGAAGACGCGCGCACCAGCCTGAACGCCCGTTGCAAGAAAGCCGGACTGGCCGCTTGAGCCTGTCGCTATACCTACCCGGAACCCCTCCATGTCCAATGTATTCATCGCCTTCCAGTCCAACGAGGACTCCCGTCCCATCATCGAGGCGATCCTGGCCGACAACCCGCACGCAGTGGCGGTGCACTCGCCGGGTTTGATCAAGATTGATGCGCCCGATGAGCTGCGCATCAAGCGCGAAACCATCGAGGAGATCATCGGCCGGCGCTACAACCTGCAAGAGTTGCAGGTCAGCCTGGTGACCTTGTCGGGCTATATCGACGAAGACGACGACCAGTTCACCCTGAGCTGGAACCACTGAAGCACGGCTCGCAGCGCACTATGGACACCCGAGTCGTGAAAAAGAAACTAGGCCTCAAAGACCGCTACACCGCGATGACGCGCGGCCTGCACTGGGACACCAGCTACCAGCCCATGGACAAGGTCTTTCCCTATGACGCCTACGAGGGCATCAAGATCCACGACTGGGACAAATGGGAAGACCCGTTTCGCCTGACCATGGAAGCCTATTGGAAGTACCAGGGCGAAAAAGAGAAAAAACTCTATGCCGTGATTGACGCGTTTGCGCAAAACAACGGGCAGCTCGGCATCAGCGACGCGCGCTATGTCAACGCGCTCAAGCTCTTCATCCAGGGAGTTACGCCGCTGGAGTACTACGCGCACCGGGGCTTTGCCCATGTCGGGCGTCAGTTCACCGGCGTGGGTGCGCGCGTAGCCGCGCAAATGCAGTCGGTTGACGAGCTGCGCCACTACCAGACCGAAACCCACGCCCTGTCGCACTACAACAAGTACTTCAACGGCATGCACCACACCAGCCACTGGTTTGACCGCGTGTGGTACCTGTCGGTGCCCAAGTCGTTTTTCGAGGACGCCTACAGCAGCGGCCCCTTCGAGTTCCTGACCGCCGTGAGTTTTTCGTTTGAGTACGTGCTGACCAATTTGCTGTTCGTGCCCTTTATGTCGGGCGCGGCGCACAACGGAGACATGTCCACCGTCACCTTTGGCTTCTCGGCGCAAAGCGACGAGTCGCGCCACATGACGCTGGGCATCGAGTGCATCAAGTTCATGCTTGAACAAGACCCGGCCAATGTGCCCATCATCCAGCGCTGGATGGACAAGTGGTTTTGGCGCGGCTACCGCCTCTTGACCCTGGTGGCCATGATGCAGGACTACATGCTGCCCAAGCGCGTGATGAGCTGGAAAGAGGCCTGGGAGATGTACGCCGAAGGCAGCGGCGGGGCCTTGTTCAAAGACCTGGCGCGCTACGGCATCCGCGAACCCAAGGGCTGGAAAGACGCTTGCGAAGGCAAGGACCACATCAGCCACCAGGCCTGGAACACCTTCTACAACTACAGCGCAGCGGCCCCTTTTCACACCTGGGTGCCCGATGACGAAGAGCTGGCCTGGTTGACCGAAAAATACCCGGATACCTTTGACAGCCTGTACCGCCCGCGCCTGGAATACCTGCGCACGCAGCAAGCCCAGGGCAAGCGTTTTTACAACAAGACCTTGCCCATGCTGTGCACGACCTGCCAGATCCCGATGTTCTTCACCGAGCCGGGCGACGCCACCAAGATCGCCTACCGCGAGACCGAGCACCGGGGCGACAAATACCATTTCTGCAGCGACCACTGCCAAGACATCTTTGCCCACGAGCCGGAGAAATACGTGCAATCCTGGCTGCCGGTGCACCAGATTTACCAGGGCAACTGCTTCAAACCAGGCACCGACCCGACCCAGCCCGGCTTTGACCCGCTGGCCGCTGTGATGGATTACTACGAAGTCAAGGTTGGGGAGGACAACTTCGACTTTGAAGGCTCGCAAGACCAGAAAAACTTCAACGAGTGGCGCGGCGACGACGGCCTGGGAGAGGGCGTATGAGCACCGTGGCCCTGGGCAACTATGACTTTGCGCCCAAAGACGCGCGCCAGAATTTCCCCGCCCCCTTGCTGTACATCGGCTGGGAAGACCACCTGCTGTTTTGCTCGCCCGTGTGCCTGCCCTTGCCGGGCGAGACGCCGTTTGGCGCACTGGCCAGCGCGGTACTGCCCGGCGTGTATGGCGCGCACCCCGATTTCGCCCGCATTGACTGGAGCCAGGTGCTCTGGTTCAAGTCGGGCCAGCCCTGGCAGCCCGATGCGGCCAAGTCCCTGCAAGACAACGGCCTGGGCCACAAGGACGTGATTCGGTTTCGCACGCCCGGCCTGACCGGTATTGGGGGCTCCTTTAGTTAGTTAATCCGTGAGTTGGAAAGGCGCCGCAGTTCACACCCCGCTGCGGCCGACAAGGCAAGCCAGGGGTGAATAAATCCAGGAGACACGTTCAATGAAAAACAGAAACATCGCCACCGCAGCGCTTTTGCTTGCTGTTGTGGCCAGTGGCGGCGCTTATGCCGCCGACAGTTGTGGCCTGAGCAATGGCAAAGCCGCCACCGGTGAGCCGATCCAGTTGGGTGCCATCGTGGGCAAAACCGGTCCGGAAGATTTCTCGTCTTCGGCACGCTCGGCTGCGGCCTACTTCAAGTGCGTGAACGCCAACGGCGGCATCAATGGCCGCCCCGTCAATTACACAGTGCAAGACGACACCTGGAACCCCGAAGTCGCCGCCCAGTCCGCCAGCAAGCTGGTCAAGGACACCAAGGTGCTTGGCATGGTCGGCTCCTCGAGCTTTGTCGAGTGCGGCGCCAACAACGCAACCTATGAGCAAGAAGGCGTGGCCGTTATCGCCGGTGTAGGCGTGCCCCGTGCCTGCTTCTACGGTAAAAACTACGCCAGCTTTAACCAAGGCCCACGCCAGTCCACCCTGGGCGCGGCGCAGTACATCACCGAGACCTTCAAGCTCAAGAAGCTCGTGTGCGTGGCCCCTGGTATTCCTGGCTTTGGTGACTGGGTCTGTGCCGGCGTAGAGGCCTATGGCAAGGCCACAGGCGTTGAAGTAAGCACCGTGATCTTTGATCCGGGCAAACTCGACGGCAACGCCATCGCCCTGCAAATCTCCGCCGCCAAAGCTGGTGGTGTGGTGCTCGGTATGCCACGCGGCATGATGCTGCCCATCCTGACCGGTGCAGAGCAGCAAGACCTGGGCAAGACCATCAAGTGGGGCCTGCCGACTTCGGCCTACCACACCCAAATGCCCAAGGCCGCTGGCAAATACTGGGACGGCAAGCTCTATGTCCACATGGAAATGGAGCCGCTTGACACCAATGGCCCAGACACCAAAAACTGGAAAGCCATCATGGAGAAGTACGGCGACAAGAAAGACCCGATCGACTCCTTCTCGCAAGCCGGTTACATGGCAGCACGCGTCTCTACCGAAGCGCTCATGGCCATCAAAGGACCGATCGACCGCAAGTCCACCTTTGCCGCTTTCAAGGGCATGACCAAGGTCAAGTCCGACATGCTGTGCGCACCTTGGTACTTCGGACCCGGCGACCGCCACCAGGCCAACCACGCGGGACGCATGTCCGTGATCAACGGCAACGGCTTCAAGACGCTGACCGACTGCTTCCAGTCCAAGGACTCTGATCTGGCCGACATCACGGCGATCGAGGCCAAGGGCGGCTTGGTGAACTAAAAGACGGACGCACGATGGACCAGTTTTTGCCATTCTTGGTAGTCGGCGTCAGCGTCGGCGCGGTGTATGCACTCTCGGGCGTAGGCCTGGTGGTGCTGTACCGCGCCAGCGGAGTCGTCAACTTTTCTTACGGCGCTTTGGGCGGGCTGGCCGCCATGCTCTGTTGGCAAATCATCGACCTGGAATATGCCGATTGGCTGGGCTGGGTGGCAGGCATTGGTGCCGCCACGCTCTTGTCCTGGGCCTATGGCCGGTTCATCGCGCCTTCGTTGACGCACCAAGACAAGGTGGTGCGCGCCATGGCCACCTTGGGCTTTGCGCTCTTGATTATGGGAATTTCCCAGTGGTACTGGGGTGACGAGCCGCGTCGCCTGGTGCTGCCCACCGACAGCGGTGGGCTCGAATTCGATGGCAAGCGCCTGATCAGCTACACGCGCTTGCTGGCCTTGGGCCTGGCGGCCAGCCTGACGCTGGCCATGCTGTGGTTGCTGGCCAAAACGCCGCTGGGCTTGCGCATGCGCGCCCTGCAAAGCAACCGGGTCTTGAGCGCACTGCTGGGTGTGCGCGTCAAGCGCGTAGACACCTGGGCCTGGGTGATTGCCGGTGTGTTTGCCGGAATTACCGGCCTGTTCATGGGCAATATGGTGCGCCTGAACCCGATTGTTTTGACGTTTTTGGTGATACCGGCCATGGCTGCTGCAGTCGTGGGGCGCCTGATGTCGCTGCCCGCGACCGTGCTCGGCGGCCTGCTCATTGGCGTGACCGAGACACTGACCGCCCTGGTGCCCGAGATTTCCCGCTACGGATCGTCGGCCGCCTTTTTGGTCGCCATCCTGGCCATTTTGTGGCAGCAGCGCAAAGGCATTGGCCTGTCGCGCGACAACAGCCACCTCGACTAGCGCCCCCCCTCCACTACAGAACGATATGGCACGCGATAAAGAAAAAATGGACATCCCCCCTGGCACGCCCCTGCGCCGGGTGATGCCGATAGCGGTGACGCTGGGGCTGGCCGCTTTGCTGGGCCCCTGGTTGTTTTCGGCTTACTGGCTTAACACCTTTACCACCGTGGCCTGCCTGGCCCTGG
>CAMDHS010000167.1 GCA_945898115.1 Comamonas sp. lk | reverse complement strand
CAGGCAGGCCCTGGTCGGCGTCGAGCATAAAGAGGTGGCTAAAGTCCCCGGCCAAAAAGTCTGCCACCACCGTGTTGCGCAAGTGGCTGATGATGGACGCGCTGTGAAACACGGTGTGCACCACGGCGCCGCGCTGGGCGGCCTGCTGGGTGAAATCGAGCAGGGTGACCGCCGTCTCCACGGTCACGGTATTGCTGTGGGTGGGGACCGCCAAATAAATGCGCTGCATGGCTGGGGGCCGGGCTATTTGTTGTGGCGCGAGTGAAAGATAAAGCCCAGGGTGTTGAGCAGCAACTGCGCCGCCAAAATGGCGGTAACGCCGGCCGGATCGTAGGCCGGGGCCACTTCTACCAGGTCCATGCCCACAATGCGCCCGCCGCTGCGTTTGACCAGGGCCTGGATGATTTCCAGCACTTCGTAGTACAAAAAGCCGCCGTGGCTGGGCGTGCCGGTGCCCGGCGCAATCGACGGATCGAAACCGTCAATGTCGATGGTGAAGTAATAGCTAGGCGCCTCGGGAATGATGTCGAGCACGCCTTGCACGCCCATCTGGCGCACCTGGCGGACCGAATAAATTTGCGAGCCAGCGGCGCGCGCGGCGTCGTAGTCGTCGCGGTTGCTCGACGACACGTTGCGGATGCCGAGCTGCGTCATGCCGCTGATGTGGCTCATCTCTGAGGCGCGGCGCAGCGGGTTGCCGTGGCCATAGCGCACGCCATGGCGCTCGTCCACAAAGTCCAGGTGCGCGTCAAAGTGCACGATATGGATGGGGCCCTGGCCGTCAAAGGCCTTGATCACCGGCGCGTGGATGGAATGGTCGCCCCCCAGCACCACCGGCATGGCGCCAGACGCCAATATCTTGCGGATGGCGGCCTCGGTGTTGGCGTGGCTTTTGGCCATGTCGGTGTGCACGATGTCGGCGTCGCCCACGTCCACCATGCGGATCTGGTCGCGGGTGAGGTACATCACATCGTCCTCAAAGTCATAGGCGCCGCCATGGCCAAACGAAAACAGGGTGGACGCCTCGCGGATGGCGCGCGGGCCAAAGCGCGCGCCCGGGCGCCACTGGGTGCCCATGTCGTTGGGCACGCCGATGACCGCGACATCGGCGTCAATGGCGTTCCAGTCCACACAGGGAGGGGATTTGGCAAAAGTGCAGTGGCCGACAAAGGGCAGGTCCAGGCGACCGCTTTGGTAGGAGTTTTCAGACATGGGGGTGGGGATGAGTGCAAAACGCAGTTATACCCGAGCGCCCCCCAATCGGCCGGAACCAGGCTCCAAACCTGGCCCGCAAGCCGTTCTGTGCATGGCGTGCCCTTTATAGGGTGACGGCGGTACCACCCAGGCGTTTGACCAGGCCTTGGGCCAGGCGGTTGACATTGCCGTAAATCGAGAGCTGCGGGTTGGCGCCTATGCTGGTGGGGAAGATGGAGCCGTCGTGGATGGACAGGTTATCTATCTGCCAGTGTTGGCCGTCGGGGCGGGTGACACCCAGTTTTTCGTCGCCGGCTAAGCCGCAACCGCCCATCACGTGGGCGCTGCCGATTTTGGTGAGCAGGGGCTTCATGGGCAAGGCTTCGATGGCCGCCTTGGTCGCTGACCAGGTGCTGCTGCCTTCGGCCAGTTCGTGGCCCGGGTAAACCATGGTGGCACCGGCCTCGAATTGGATTTGCGCCATGGCCAGCATAGAGCGCCGGGCGCCGTCGAGCACATAGTCGGTCAGCGGGTAGTCCAAGAGCGGAGAGCCGTCGCCTTGCAGTTCGACCTTGCCCCCGACTGCGCCTTCATGAAAGCCGTCGCGCATCAACGCCAGCATCAAATTGGCATTGGGGAATTGGCGGTACAGAGCCGCCTGTTTTTCGCCAAATCCGGGCAGGTTGGCGCCGAAAAAAACCGGGTGCAAAGGCGCGACTTCGAGCTTGAAGCCAATGGGGCCATCCACCGCTTGGGTGAATAAAAAATGGTCCGAATAAATGGTTTGCGGCGCGCCGGCCCAGCCCGCCACGGTGTCTTTCATAACAGCGGTGGTGATGGCCACCGGGTGCAAAAACGTACGCGCGCCAAGGCGTTTGTGCGGGTCCGGGGCCTTAGAGCGCAATAGCAGCGCCGGAGAGTTGATAGCTCCACCGGCCAGCACATAATGTTTGGCGATGATGCGCGTAGGCGTTTGCGCGCTATCGAGGGGTGCGGCATTGGGCTTGACGGAAATGCATTGCAAATCGCTGATGCGCCCACTGTTTATCGTCATGCGCTCGACACGCGTTTCCACCAAAAGCGTGGCGCCATGGTCCAGCGCAAAGGGGATGGTGGTCACCAGCATGGACTGCTTGGCGTTGGTGGGACAGCCCATGCCGCAGGAACCCAGGTTGTAGCAACCCTTGACATTGCGCTGCATCACCTCGGCCTTGATGCCCAGTTTGGCCGCGCCACGACGCATCAGCTCGTTGTTCTCGTTGGGCGCCACGGTCCAGGGCGCGATGCTCAGACGGGCCTCGGCTTGGGCGAAGTAAGGCTCCAAGGCTTCAGGGGTGTAGTCGGGTAAGGCGAATTTATCGCGCCAGAAACTCAGGGTGTCGTTGGGCGTGCGAAAGGAACTGGTCCAGTTGACTGTGGTGGTTCCGCCGACGCTGCGGCCCTGCAAAATCGTGACGCCCTTGTCCTTGGTTTTGCGCCCCGCCGCCTCCTGGTACAGCGAGGCATAGGCCTCGGGCTCGCGCTGCTTGAAGTCCGTGCTGGTTTTGAGCTGGCCTTCTTCAATAATGATCACCGACAAACCGGCCTTGGTCAGCAACTCAGCCGTGATGCCCGCACCCGCGCCCGAACCGATGATTGCGACATCGCAGTTAAGCGTGGCCGGTACTGCGCCGTGTTTGCCGCCTAGAACCTTCCAACCGCGTTGCAGGCCTTGGAGAATGGGGTCTGGAATATTGCTCATGGCGTCACTGTTTCCGACTTTTGTAAAAATGATGGGGCGCCGACAATAGGCCGCGCTTTGGACCGAAGATTCAAACCGCTGTTGGACCGGGATAGCTCAGCACCGCCCAGGATTCTTCGCCCGAAAAATAGGGCGCACAAACCATGTCGTGCAGACCAAGATAGGCTTGTTGCTTGAGCTCGGTGCCCGAGGCCCGCATCCCTTGCAAAGCAAGGCCCACCTCGGCCACGGTGGCGGTATCCCAAGTCGCTGATAAACCCGCAATGCCGCGCCGCCCGGCCATGGTGGGCAAGAGCGCAAACAGTTGGGATAACTCGGCTTGTACCGACTGCGGTGTGCCCGCGATAAAGTTGTCGGCGCGCTCAATCAGGGCGAGCAGCGACGCTTCTTGCGCCGCAGCATCGGGCGGCAGGGTACCCGCCAGCATGGCTTGCGCCACCCGTTTGAGAACCAGGCGCGCCGGGGCAGTGAGTTTGCCATTGACCAGCCCGGGCTGCAGCAGTGCGACTGCGCCACCGGCTGCGGCCAGCACGATGGCTGAACCGATCCCTAATTTGAGTAAGGTTCTTCTTTGCATGGTCCGACTATCGCACGGCGCACGGCATTTGCAGTCGCGCAGGCGTCGGGGTTTTCCCCAGCGCGGGGGCTTTGTTTAGGGCAAACGAGGGGTCGAGCCTGTGGCTTGCGCGCCAAGGCGCAGTGGCCCAACTACGCGCCCTCAAGTAGCTAGGTTTGCGATGGGGCGGTTTGAGCCTTCCCGGCCATTGCGCGAAAGGCTTGGCGGCCACAGCTTTGTTTTCATAGAAGCCTGAGGGCTTCTCGGCGGCAAGCCTTGAATTTTCTTGCCTAATGACAAAATCTTGCTTGGCAATAGCTCACTTTCTTGGAAAGATCAACATGGCAAAAGCGAAAAGTACTAGCAGTCCTTTTGAGCAGTCCTTCATGTTTCACATGATTAAAGACTTCTTTCTTCTCCTATTGCTGGTGGCAACGGTTGAAATGGGCATCCGTTATGCGCTCGTGCGCCATGACTTTGCCAACAAGGAGCAGGCCCGTGTTGACCAGGCAGCACAACAATTGGCCAACGATGTGAAATCTATCATGCTCAATTCGGGCGGGCCTTTGGCGGCTCAAACGGTGTACCCCATACTCAACCGCAACTACGATGATCTGGGGCTCTCCATTGCCGTTGTTCCATCGGAGGTGACGGTGGAATCCATGAAAGAGTCCTTCAAGATAGATGTTCAAGGCTTGCAACCCAAGTGGAAAGTCGGTCAACATTTGGAATCGGCCGTCAATCTCACCGCCGAGCAGTTTTGTCTGAATTGCCACGTCAAGGCTAAAGTAGGCGACGTCTTGGGGACCGTGAAGGTCGGCAGCTACCTAGAGCGAAAAGAGGCCGCGTGGTGGACCGAAGTCAAACTCACGGCCGGCGCCTTAAGCCTGAAGATTTTGGTGCATACGATCCTGCTTTTCTTCTTGCTCAAGGTTCGAATGGCGCCACTCTTGTCTTTGCGCAGTACGGTCTCGCGCTTGGCCAGGGGTGTGATGGACTTGTCTCCCAGGGCCAAGGTCAATGGTGCAGACGAGTTTGGTGAATTGGCGCAAGACCTTAACCATTTTCTGGACCGCATCAACGTGGTTGTGACCGACCTGGATCAGATCTTGAGCAAAGTGGTTGAAGCGGGGGGGCGCTTGGGCAGTTTGAATCGGGATCTGGAGCAAACCGTTGACGGGCTGCGCGAGTCGAACTCTCCCATTGCAAATGGACCCATGCAGGGGCCATCTGCCCAGTACCGCGCGCTTGCTCAAACGCTCAGAGAAATGGCCTTCTTAGAAGCCAACATGCAGAGCATTGCGCAATCGGGCCAACAGGTGCTGCACCGCTTGACGCAAGATGAAAAGCCGAAATAAACCCTAAATATTGGCGCCTACGCGGATTGGACCCCGGGGCGATTTGACGTCAGCGCAGACCGGCTTGCCTATATTTTTGCCTCTATTTGGGCCTATGTTCAGACCTTCCAATGCAGAGACGTCACTATGCGAACCGTCACCAATATCAGGTCCGTCCCCCACCCCAAGGCTCAAGCTGCCCAGATTTCAGAAGACCTGGTAGGTGCGACAACTCTCACACTGTCACCCCAGACAGGCGACCTTATTTGATCGTAAATCGCACGGTCATGCTCTTGCCACCGACGTTGCCAAGCGCAGCGACGAGCTTGTCTCCCTTGCTCAGCTTGACGCCCATGACGCGCAGTGTGTTGTCGCCTGCTTCTTTGATGTCTGCCTCGATCTTGTTGCTGCCTTGCAAAACAGTGAGCTTGCCTGTGATGCCTTTGGACGCCATGGGCTTGCCATGGTCCATGAGGTAAATCATGGCGCCATCGGCATCTGCGACCAGCTCAAAGCTCAAGTCATTGGCCTTTTGCACGATACCGCCATGCTGGGGTTTAGCATCGCCATGGGCCTGGGCCGGATTCATGCTCAGGCAGGAAATAGCCAAACCAGCTGCTGAAATCAAATGATTCATCTTCAAGCTTTACCTACCCTGGCCTTGATGTCCTTCAACAAAAGGAACAGGTGAAACGGATCGGACGGGCTGGGTTCAAACTCCCAATTGAGGTACCACAATCTGGCAGGCTCGTCCTTGGCATGCACCAGCAGTGCACGAATCCCAGCAATGTCCGCCGCCTGGGCAGTGCGCAGCAGCGCATCTTTGAGCAGTGCTTTGCCCAATCCGGCGCCCTGGTGCTGAAGGTCCACGGCAAGCCGGGCCAGAATCATCACCGGCACGGGGTGCTGTGGAATGCCTTTGGTCACACGCGGTGCCGCATTGGATGGCTCAACGCTGCCTACCGCCAGGCTGTAGAAACCAAGGACCGAGCCCGAATGGCAGCTCACGTAGGTTTGCGCGCTGTTGGATTTTTGGTTGACAAGCGCAAAGCGCTGCAAAAACTGGTTCAGTGCGCTCTGGCCACAATCAAAGGACTCAACGGCGTCTGATGCGGCCAGTTTGCGAACTGGCTCGTAAGCCCGCGAACTCAACCAAGCAGCCCCGGCTCAGACAAAAGTTTCTTGACCTTGGGCTTGGCGCTCACGGGCTGGTCTAGTGCAGCCTGAAACGCCAGCCACTTCTCATCGCCCAGCTCAAATCGGGTGCGGTCAGCCAAGGCCTGGTTGGCCGCCATGATGCCCGCGTCCAGCAGAAACTCGCTCACATTTTTGTGCGCCACGCGCGCCGCTTCCTGAAGCAATTGCTTCACAGGCATGCTGGCCCGCACATCGATACGCTCAGATTTGGAATGAATGACTGCGGTCATGGCAACCTTTTTTGGCTATTTGTCCCATCATAGTATCCGGACAGTGTACTGACAAGCGATTTTAACAACTGTACCCATAATGCACCGCCAATACCCCCAAAGCACCAACCAAACGGCGGAGCAGAATTAACTAAAACCGCGCGCAATCGGAACGGTTCAAATTTGTGTTTTGAACGCGCGAAGTCAAGAGGTTTTGAGCAAAACGCCGCCTCAACAGTTAGAGCACCCGGTCAAAGGATGCCTTTCTTCAACATCGGGGAAAGCTTTGGAAGAAAAAATCAATCAAATCAAGCACTTGCAAACAGGCGTTTGAAGGATTGAAATATTGAAAGAAGTCACTGGCGGAGAGGGTGGGATTCGAACCCACGGTACCTTGCGGTACGCCTGATTTCGAGTCAGGTACATTCGGCCACTCTGCCACCTCTCCGTTA
>CAMDHS010000166.1 GCA_945898115.1 Comamonas sp. lk | reverse complement strand
CAATATGACGCTGCTGAACTACCCGCCGGGCAAACCAAAGGACGAGAGCTGGGGCATCCATCCTCACAAGGATTTCAACTTTTTGACCCTGCTGGCGCACGACCCGGTGGGTGGCCTGGAGGTGCGCACCCAAGACGGCGCCTGGATCGAAGCCCAGTGCGCGGAGCAGGAATACGTGCTCAATGTGGGCGACATGCTGGAGTTGCTCACAGGCGGGCGCCTGGTGTCCACGCCGCACCGGGTGACCAACCGCAGCGCCAGCCAGCGCCAGTCTTTTCCTTATTTTTCAGTGCCGCGCTATGACGTGGTGGTGGCGCCCCTGTTGCCGCCGCTGCCGGGGTTTACCCGCAGCCCCTTGCAGTCGGGCGCGGCCAGCCACGATATCTGGTATTCCAACTGGCCCGACGAGGCCGTGAGGGACGCTGCCATCGACCTTGGCAATTATGCGGATTGAGCCCACCATGGACGCTGTGCCGCCCACGTAAAATCGACCGCACCGGTGCCAAAGCACCTGTAGCTGGCGGCGCTGGTTCAGTGGCCGATGCGTGTATCCCCTCAAGAAAGGACTTTGCGTGCCCACTCTCCGAGCAAGTTTTTCGGTTGACAGTGAACGCCTGAAAGGCTTCGGCATCATGGACTCGCGCTCCGCCCACACGCTAGAGACGTTCAAGTCCGGCCAGCTCACCAGTGATGAGCGCCTGTACCTGAGCCTGTGGGGCTCGCAGCTGCTGAGTTCCATGAGCTTTGAGCCCAAGCGGAAAATCATTTCGGCGGGCGAAACCATCGAACAGGCCTATCTGATTGTGAGCGGCACCCTGGTGGGCACGCAGGGCGACGATATTTACCGCTTTGGGCCAGGCTCTGTGCTGGGCCTGGCCGAAGGTGTCATCAACCAGCCCAGCAAGTACAGCGTGATTACGGTCACCGCCGTGCAGGCCCGGGTGATCCCGCTGCACCGCATTGACGCCATCGTGGCCAAGCTACCCCTGGAGGTGCGCTCGATCATGCAAACGGTCATCAAGCGCACTTTGGCGCTGCCTTAAGGCGCTGACCGCAACCTAGGACCCCCCCAAGTGACCCATTTTCCGACCCAAAGCTTCTCGGAAGGCGCGCTGATCTTCAGCGCAGGCGATGCTGCCTCCCACCTGTATTTCATCCAATCTGGCACGGTAGAAATGGTCAATGCGCAAGGCGTGGTGTTTGCCGAAGTGGCCCAGGGCCAGACCTTTGGCGAGGCCGCAATTTTGAAGGGCGGCATCCGCAGCGCCACGGTGCGCGCCAAGGGCCCGGTGACTTGCACCCTGATGGGCACGCAAGAAGCCTGCGAGCTGTTGCAAACCTATTCCCCCTTGCTGGTGACGATTGTCGAAGCCCTGCTCTTGCAACAAAGCATGCAAAACACCATGCGCCATGGTTAAGGCGGTGGCGTAATGGTCGGCATTTCCCCCGCATTTTTGGACCAGTCCGCTGGTGACTGGCGCGCGTGCTTGGACGCGTCGCTGGTCTATTTGCGCCAGTCTTGGGACGGCAAGCGGATGGAGTCCGGTGACGGGGCGCGCGACGGGCGCTGGGTCGGGCTACCCGTGTTGGTTGATGCCTGTGCTGATTTTCTGGGCATTGGTGGCGCAGCCCCAAGCGATACCAGCGCCAAATTACTGGCCGTGGCGCGCGAGGTGGCCGCCCAGATAGAGGCCGAAGGCGGCTGTGGCGCGGCCAGCGCCGAGCCTGGCTACCACAACCGTCTGCATTTCTCAGATTCGCTGACCACCATCACGCTGCAGGCGGCCATTGAGAGCGAACGCTTGGGCGTGGAGGATGCCGATTGGAAGGCCGCCCTGGTGCTGATCGCACTGGGCCACGACTTTCGCCATCCCGGGCGCATTAACAGCGCGCGGGCTGAGATTGAACAGCAGTCTTTTGACGCGCTCAAGCCCTATTTGCAGCAACACGCGGTGCCTGCGCTGTGGGTGGAGCGCATTGAGGCGGTGATTCTGCGTTCTGACTTTTCGGTCGTGGCGGACAACCACCGGCGTGTGGCGGGCCAGGATTTTTCGTGGTGCGCCGACTGGGCTGCTGTGTTGTTAAATGAGGCCGACATCATGGCCAGCGCTAGTCCCGTCTTTGGCCCGCGCTTGAGCCGTGCGCTGGCGCAAGAGTGGGAGCTTATTGGTTTTGCAGCTCATCGGTCAGTGGCCACGCCGCAGGGGCGCGTGGCCTTTTTGCAAAGCATTGAGTTCAGTAGCCCTTCGGCTGGCGTGCTGGGTGCGGCGCAGCGGGTGCGCCAGCAACTTGCCGCCGCTGATGCTGCACAAGCGCAGCCCTAGATACGGCGCGGCGCCTGCCGCCTTAAATCTGGCGTGCCGCCCCGCGGCGGGCCGCAATCCCGAGCCTTAGACCAAATCTTGAAACGAAGTGAGCGCGGCCAGCGGCGGGAAATCCGCGCTGCGCTTGGTCTTCATGGCCCCCACAGCTTCGCCTACGTGGCGGTTGCTCCAGATGGCGGCTTGCAGCCAGCCCATTTGCGACAACGATTCGTCCACCGAGTGGTCGCGCGCGTAGTGCACCGCTTGTTTGGTGCCCCAGATGGCGATGGGCGGCTTGCTGGCAATCTCGCGGGCGCACTGCATGGCAGCAGCTAGTGCCGCCTCGGGCTTGGGCAGCACGGCGTTGACCAGGCCGTAGTGCAAAGCCTGCTCGGCGCCCATGCGCCGGCCGGTGTAAGCCAGCTCTTTGACCACGGCCAGCGGAATGAGCTTGGGCAAGCGCTGCAGGGTGCCCACGTCGGCCACCATGCCGATATTGATTTCCTGGATGCAGAAAAAAGCCTCGGCGCTGGCATAACGCAGGCAGCAGGCGGTCACCATGTCCACCGCGCCGCCAATGCAGCCGCCCTGGATGGCCGCAATAACAGGGATGCGAAGCTTCTCCAACTTGGTGAACGTGGCTTGCATGTTCGAGAGCGAGTCAAACATGGCGGCGCGCCCTTCAGAGCTTTTGTCGTCCATCTGGATGGCGCCGGCAAAATTCTCTAGCGCCATGCCCGCGCTAAAGTGTTTGCCGGTGCTGCTGATCACCAGCACGCGCGCGCTGTTGCCGTGGTGCAGTTCGGTGAGAGCGGTGTCAAGCTCGCGCCAAAACACCGGGCCCATGGTGTTGAGTGTGTCGGGCTGGCGCAGCACCAGGTGGGCGATATGGTCTTCAATCGTCAGGGAAAAGCAGTGCATTGGGGTCATGGGGCAGTGTTTCCGAAGGGGGGATCAGTAGCTTAGCGTCTTGCGCAGCGAGCAGCGAGCCGACCCTGACGCCCAAGAGACGCAGGCGTTTGGCCAGCGGTGCGCGCTTGAGGCACTGGCCGGCGGCGGCGCGGATGGCTGCGGCGTCATCGGTGTAGTGGGGCAGGGTGAGGTCGCGGGTGACGATGGAAAAGTCGTCAAAACGCAGCTTGATGCCTATGGTTTTGCCCACATAGCCCTTGCGCTGCAGGTCTTGCACCACCTGTTCGCACAGGCGGGTGAACACGGCGCCAAGCTCGGAGCGGTCGCGCACCGCGTGCAAGTCGCGCTCAAAAGTGGTTTCGCGGCTCATGCTGACCGGCTCACTCTCGGTCACCACTGGCCGGCTGTCGCGGCCCCAGGCAGCGTCGTGCAGCCAGGCGCCGGTCTTGTTGCCAAAGGTGGCGATTAGCCAGTTGGCCTCGCGCGCAGCGAGTTGGCCAATGGTCTGGATGCCGTGGCTTTGCAGCTTCTCATCCGATTTGGGGCCAATGCCGTTGATCTTGCGGCAGGCCAGCGGCCAGATCAGGGGCTGCAGGTCTTCTTCGAGCACCACGGAAATGCCATTGGGCTTGTTGAACTCACTGGCCATCTTGGCCAGTAGCTTGTTGGGCGCCACGCCCACCGAACAGGTCAGGCCCGTGTCGTCAAAAATGGCTTTTTGGATCAGCCGCGCCAGCACGCGCCCGCCTTCCCGCTGGCCACCGGGCACATCGGTGAAGTCGATGTAGACCTCGTCCACGCCCCGGTTCTCGATCACTGGCGCAATGTCGGCAATGATGGCCTTGAAGCGCTGCGAATAGTGGCGGTACTGCGTAAAGTCCACCGGCAGCAATATCGCTTGCGGGCAGAGTTTGGCGGCCTTCATCAGGCCCATGGCCGATCCGACACCAAACTGGCGCGCGGCATAAGTGGCCGTGGTGATGACGCCGCGCCCGGTGTAACCGGCCAGCCGGGGGAAAAAGTCCAGGGGAATATCGGCCAGGTCGTCTTGCGTCCAGGCCTGCTCGGGGTAGGTCAGCGCAAGGCGGCCCAGTAAATCGTCCTCTTGGCGCCTGCCGCCGCCTATGACCACGGGCAAGCCCTTGAGTTGCGGGTAGCGCAGCAGTTCCACCGACGCATAAAACGCGTCCATGTCCAGGTGGGCGATGCGGCGAATCTCCGGCTGCACGCTGTTCGCCCCCCGCGTCCCGGCCTTAGACCGGAAAAGTGCCGGGCAGCAAAATGCTTTTGTCCACCGCCTGGATGTCGGTGCGGCCGCAAAAAGCCATGGTGATATCGAGCTCTTTGTGAATGATCTCCAGCGCCTTGGTCACGCCCGCCTCGCCCATGGCGCCCAGGCCGTAAACCATGGCGCGGCCAATCAGCGTGCCGCGCGCACCCAGCGCCCAGGCTTTGAGTACGTCTTGGCCCGAGCGGATGCCGCCGTCCATCCACACCTCAATCTGCGAACCCACCGCGTTCACGATCGCAGGCAGCGCCTCGATGCTGGACTGCGCGCCGTCCAACTGGCGCCCGCCGTGGTTGCTCACCACGATCGCGTCGGCGCCGCTAAGCACTGCTAGCTTGGCGTCTTCTACATCTTGAATGCCTTTGAGGATCAGCTTGCCGCCCCATTGCTGCTTGACCCAGGCCACGTCTTCCCAAGACAGGCGGGGGTCAAACTGCTCGTTGGTCCACGAGGCCAGCGAGCGCATATTGCTCACGCCCTTGACGTGGCCAACCAGGTTGCCAAAGCTGTGGCGGCGTGTGCCGGCCATGCCTAAACACCAGCGCGGCTTGGTCATCAGGTTGATGATGTTGGCAATGGTGGGGTTGGGCGGAGCAGTCAGGCCGTTTTTCAGGTCTTTGTGGCGCTGGCCAATCACCTGCAAATCCAGGGTGAGCACCAGCGCGCTGCAACCGGCTTTGCGCACGCGCTCGATCATGTCGATCATGGCCTGGCGGTCGCGCATCATGTAGAGCTGGAACCAAAAGGGTGCCGTGGTGTGGGCGGCTACGTCCTCAATTGAGCAAATGCTCATGGTCGAGAGGATGAAGGGAATGCCAAATTTCTCCGCCGCCTTGGCCGCCTTGATCTCGCCGTCGGCGCATTGCATGCCGGTCAGGCCCACGGGCGCGATGGCCACCGGCATCTTGACCTTGGTGCCCGCCATGGTAGTGGCGGTGCTGCGGTTTTCCATGTTGACGGCCACGCGCTGGCGCAGTTTGATCTTTTGGAAGTCTTGCGTATTGGCGCGGTAGGTGCCTTCGGTCCAGCTGCCGGAGTCGGCGTAGTCGTAAAACATGCGCGGCACGCGCTTTTCGGCCAAAACGCGCAGGTCTTCAATATTGGTGATCACAGCCATGGGGGTGTCTCGCTTGGAATAAGAATGGGCGGATGGTAGCGCGCGCTCCGCTGCTGAAGACGTGAAACCCACTGGCGCAGGCCTGAAATTTCTTGTGTCTATGCGCGTCCGATCAGCTGCAGCTGATGCTGCCGCAGCCTGACACGCTGACGTTGCGAATGGCCGCCGGGTCTGCCAGGGTTTCGGTGGCGCTGTCAAAACCGACCGACTTGAGGTGCTGCGCCAGGCCCGCGTCCATGCCGATGGCGTGCTGGCCAAACCACTCGGCCAGCGCCTCGCCCATGCGGTTAATGATGTCCGTCTCGCCCTTTTGGTAGTGCTGCACCACCGCTTGCATGGTTTCCAGAATCATGTTGTGCTGGTCGGTGTGGCAGTTGCTGGCGGTAAATCCGGTGGCCAGCATCCAGCGGTCTTCTTGGGCGAAATGCGCCACTGTGTGTGCCACAAAGGCTTGATACAGAGGCATTTGATCGGCCGGGGGCGTGGCCAGCAGGGTGTCGAGTTGCTGCGCGAACTCGTGGTGGGTGTCGTCCATGCGCGCGTCGCCGGTGAGCAGGGCGTCCGACCACCGGTAAGCCAGTGCGGGAGTGGCAATTGCAGGTTCGGACATGGGGGTGGACAGATTGTTCATGCGGCGATGGGTGAAAAGTCGTGATGGCCGAAGTTTAAGCACCAGGCGCACGAGACCAAAGCTGATTGGAAATAATGCGGGCAAAGAAAAAGCCGCATCGCTCAAAAAGCAATGCGGCTTTGTCAGTTGGTGCCCGGGGCCGGACTCGAACCGGCACGCCTTGCGGCGGGGGATTTTGAGTCCCCTGAGTCTACCAATTTCACCACCCGGGCAGGGCCTGCGAAGCCACGAATTATGGCACATTTGAGAGCATGAAATACCCAACGATTGAAGATTCCATCGGAAAAACCCCATTGGTCGCCTTGCAGCGCATTGGTGCCAAGGACAATGGCGCGCGAAACAACGTGATTTTGGGCAAATTGGAGGGCAATAACCCGGCGGGTTCGGTGAAAGACCGCCCCGCGCTGTCCATGATCCAGCGCGCCCAAGAGCGGGGGGATATTGCGCCGGGTGACACCTTGATCGAGGCCACCTCGGGC
>CAMDHS010000165.1 GCA_945898115.1 Comamonas sp. lk | reverse complement strand
GATGAAATCGTGCCGTGGCTACCGCTCAAGCCCAGGTCTTTTTGCAGCCGCTCGGCCAGCCAGGCGCCGCCCGAGGTGATGCCCACCAAGCGCGAATCAGGGCCGCACAGGCCTCGCACGCCGCGCAGCAGTTCTGTATAGAGGGCCTCTGCATTCAGGACCAGACTCATGGCAAGTTCCTCAAAAATTGTTCCAAAATAATGCAGGCGGACGCCGCATCCGCGTCCTTGGCGCCGGAGGCCAGGGCCTCGGTGGTGCTGTAGCGCTCGTCCACCTCAAACACCGGCAGACCAAAGCGCCCGCTCAACTGGCGGCCAAACTTTTGTGCGCGCACCGTGTTTTCGTGGGCCGCGCCGTCCGGGTGGTAGGGCACACCGATCACGATGGCGTCGGGCTGCCACTCTTTTAGGCGCAGGGCGATCTGGGCAAAGCGCGCGTCGCCGATGGCGGCAATGGTGGGCTGCGCCTGCGCCGTGCCCAAGAGCCGGTTGCCCACGGCCACGCCGGTACGCTTCATACCAAAGTCAAAGGCCATGAAAGTCGAGAGATTGACCGCCACGATGGGCAATGCCTCGGAGGTAAGCGGTGCGCTGCCCAAAGGTGGCGTGTCAGGCATGGCAGGCGTCAGGCTCATGCGCTGCCCGCATGCGGCGAGATCATCCAGGCCTGTAGGCCCAAGAGCGCCAGCGCCTGGTCGTAACGCTGGGCCACGGGCGTGTCAAAAATGATGCTGTTTTTGGCGTCCACGGTAAGCCAGCTGTTTTCCTTGATTTCGGTCTCTAGCTGGCCTTCGCCCCAGGCTGAATAGCCCAGCGACACCAGCACCTTGCGCGGCCCGGCGCCCGTGGCGATGGCCTCTAACACGTCGCGCGAGGTGGTCATCTCCAGTCCGCCGGGAATCACCATGGTGGACGCGTAAAGCGAGGCCTCCGGGCGGTCTTGGTCGGTATACACCGGCTCGTGCAGCACAAAGCCGCGTTCTTCGTGCACCGGCCCGCCCTGAAAAACTGCCTGGTTCACCAAATCTGCGCGCTGGAGTTGCAAGTCCACCTTGCCAAACAGCGCGCCCATTTTGAGGTCAGCGGGTTTATTGATGATCAGGCCCAGCGCGCCGCGCGGGCCGTGTTCGCAGAGGTAGACCACGCTTTTGGTGAACATCCCGTCTTCCAGCCCCGGCATCGCAATCAAGAAATGGTGCGTGAGGTTGGTAGGTGCAGAATCGCCGGTCATCTTTCGATTTTAACGGCAGGCATGGAACACACTTACCCCACCGGACTGGTCTGGTTTCGGCGCGACTTGCGCACCAGCGACAACCCCGCACTCGCCCTGGCGCTGCAATCCTGCGCGCAAGTGCACTGCGTGTTTGTGTTTGACCGCAGCATTCTGGACGCCCTGCCGCGCGCCGACCGGCGGGTCGAATTTATCCAGGCCAGCCTGGTGGAGCTTGACGCCGACCTGCGCGCCCTGGCGGGCAAAGCCGGGGCCGGCCTGGTGGTGCGCCACGCCGTAGCGGCGGACGAAATACCCCGCCTGGCGGCCACGCTGCAAGCCCAGGCCGTGTTTGCCGCCCATGACTACGAACCCGCCGCGCTGGCGCGTGACGCCCAGGTGCAAACTGCGCTGGCAGCCAGTGGCGTGGCCTGGGTCGGCGTTAAAGACCAGGTGATTTTTGAGCGGCGCGAGGTGCTTACCCAAACCGGCAAGCCTTACGGCGTGTTCACGCCCTACTTGCGCGCCTGGCTGGCGCGCATGGGTGACGCGGGCCCGGCGCGCCACGACAGCCACAGCCACGGCAAGCGCCTGGCCGCACGCCCCGCGGGCTTTGACGCGCCCGTGCCCACCCTGGCCGACATTGGGTTTGAGCCCACCAATTTGCGCGCGCTGGGTATTGCGCCCGGCGCCTCGGGCGCGCAGGCGATGCTCGAAGACTTTTTGCCGCGCATGGACGCCTACGACGAGACGCGCAACTTTCCCGCCGTCAAGGGCCCAAGCTACCTGGGCGTGCATCTGCGCTTTGGCACGGTGTCGGTGCGCCAACTGGTAGCACTCGCCCTGCCGCGCCACCAAGACGGCGACAAGGGCGCCAGCGTCTGGCTGGCTGAGCTGGGCTGGCGCGACTTTTATTTTCAGATTCTGGCCAACTTCCCCCAGGTGGCCACCGGCGCTTTCAAGCCCGAGTACGACGCCATCGTCTGGGAACAAGGCCCGCACGCGCAGGCCCTGTTTGCCGCTTGGTGCGAGGGCCGCACCGGCTACCCGCTGGTGGACGCAGCCATGGCGCAGATCAACCAGTCGGGCTATATGCACAACCGCCTGCGCATGGTGGCGGGCAGTTTTCTGGTCAAACACCTGGGGCTGGACTGGCGCTGGGGCGAGGCCTATTTTGCAAAGCACCTCAACGACTTTGACCTCTCGGCCAACAACGGCGGCTGGCAATGGGTAGCGTCCAGCGGCTGCGACGCGCAGCCTTACTTTCGCATCTTCAACCCGGTCACGCAGAGCGAGCGCTTTGATGCCAGCGGCAAGTTCATCAAACGCTACCTGCCCGCCCTGGCCGGCTTGGACGCCAAAAGCATCCACGCGCCCTGGCTGGCCAAGCCCCTTGTTTTGCAAGCCGCAGGCCTGGTGCTGGGGCGCGACTACCCCGAGCCGGTGGTGGACCACGCGACTGCCCGGGCGCTTACCTTGCAGCGCTATGGGGTGGTGAAGAAGGTGGAAATCGTCGATCAGCCCTAACGGGGGCGGACTATTGCCTATTTATCTACAAGTGCCTGCACTTCCTCAATCAGACCGTGAACCAGCGTGCAGAGCTCGGCGACGGTGGACTCTTCGACCTCAAGATAACCCTCGTATTCCGCCAAGTTGCGCTTATGGTGCGCTACGTCCAGCACACGCCAGCGACTGGCGGGCCAGCCCAGGGTGTGGCTAAGACACTGAAAGACGGTGTAGCGGTTTTCGCTGCGGTAGCCATGCCAGCGCAGTGCCGCCAAGGCTGCCGCGTGGGCAGCGTTGTAGGCGCTGGTAAATCGCCCTTCCAGCGACAATTTACCTAACTTGGCGTCGCTCAGTCGGGTCTGCGCCATGGCCAGCATGCGCTTGACCTCTTGCGTGTTGCGCGGCTCGGCCTTTAACTGACCGATTCGCACTAGGTTGCCCAACTCAGGCACGCCCATAAGCATCTCCGTTAAATCAACCGATCAAAGGCAACACGGGCTGCGACAGCACCCGCTGGACGAACGAGTCAGGTTCGGCGCGGCGGCGCTCGAACTCTTGGGGGGAATAGCAGCTTGGATTTATTTTCCGCCCAAGTTGGGCCTCGGCGGGCTCAAGGGCGCTAAGTACTTGACTGAGCTGCAAGCCCTCACCCACCAGCATGACATCGATATCACTTTGGGCGGTATCCGTTTGCTTAGCGACCGAGCCATAAACCCAGGCGGACTGCAGTCCCGGCAGCAGCGCTTGCACGGCTTCGCGCAACACCGGCACCGTGCCCAGGGTCTTGCGCGTCAACGCCACCAATTCGGCGTAGACCGGTGAATTGGGGTTGGCTTGAAAGCAGCGCAGATTGCCAACCGCCTGCACATCCACCAACCCCGCTGCCGCTAGGCGGTTTAACTCCCGCTGCAAAGACGCGCTGCCCAGGCCTGTCAAACGGCGCAGCTCGCTAAGGTGGTAAGCCCGCTCAGGCTGGCCAAAGATCCAGCCCCATACCCGTGACTGGCTGTCGGAAAAAAGTGCAGAACTGATGGTCATGCCAAATATTAGCATGATCAAGCTAATTATTGGCTTGATCTAGTTGCGTTTGGTGCACTGACACACTTGCAACTTACGCGTTTGGTCGGGCGCGCTCGCGCCTTGTCGGCCTAATCGGCAAGCATGAATCCCACAGTACTCTGTCAATACATCCTCCCTGTGGGCTGATGCTGCGCTTTGAGCGAGCCAAACGTGACTTCTGCGCGGCTTGTAAAGGAATTTTCAAAAAGCGCTTGGCTGCCGCCTGTGCTTGATACCATTTCCAAAATTCAAACAATCCATGCGCAATGTAAAAACAACACCCCTAAAGCACGTCAGTCAAACACCGCGACTACCCCGCGCCCGTGGTGGACCACGCGACTGCCCGGGCGCTTACCTTGCAGCGCTATGGGGTGGTGAAGAAAGTCGAAACGACGGTTTAAGCCTTGGGGCTGCGGCAGGGGCTGCAAACCCGAGCGCCCGCCCCAAAGCCTGAAATCTCGGTGTGTACCGATATATGTGTACAAAAAATAGTGTTTTGTTCCATAATATCGGTATGCCACGAAATACCAAAGCCATCCAACAACTGCCTCCGGCCACTTTGGGTGTGCTCCAAAAATTGGGTGCCGACCTGGCGGTGGCCCGCTTGCGCAGAAAAGAGTCGCTGCGCACCTGGGCAAAGCGCCTGGGCGTGAGCCTGTCCACACTCCAGCGACTTGAGGCCGGGGATGCAAGCGTGAGCATCGGTGTGGTAGCAGCGGCCTTGTGGCTGATCAACCGGGATGGCGAGCTAGGCCACTTGGCAGCACCCGAGCATGACCAGGGCGCGCTGGACCTGAATGTTCGGCAAGCGGTGGAACTCGGCCAAGCACGCGCACAGGCCTCGGCGGAGGCCCGCCTGCGCGCAGCAGCGCTCACCAGCGAACAGGGCTGATATGCGCCTGGATGACCTTTACCTCTGGTACCTCGGAGACCCCGCGCCGCGCTACGTAGGCGCGCTACAACTGGTTGCCGCCGGTAAAGGCGTCTCGCTGCACTATGGCGCAGACTGGCTGGCCAGTGGCTTCGCACTCAGCGAGGACTTGCCCCTGGTGGACATGGCGTTCTCCCCGCCCAGGCGACTGAGCGGCGACGCGCCCCGCGCAGTCGGCGCCGTGGATGACGCACGACCGGACCGCTGGGGCGAAAAAGTCATCCGCTTCATAGACAAACCCAAGCGCACGTCCTTGATGGAGCTGCTCTACTACGCGGGCGACGACCGCTTCGGCGCCTTGGGGGTGTCAAGCGCACCGGCCAACTACCTTCCGCGCCAAGGCGGCCCCCTGCCGCGCTTGTCGCAAGCCCAAGAACTCAGCGAAGTGGTGGCCAAGATTGAAGCCGGTGAGGCCTTGACGGCGCTTGAGGTAAAAATCATGGAAGGTGGCGGCAGCCCTTTGGGCGGCGCCAAGCCCAAGGCGCTGATCGACATTGACGGCGAACAGTGGGTCATCAAATTTTTCAACAACGAATACGTCGATACACCGCTCATTGAGCATGCGACGATGACCTTGGCGGCTCAAGCTGGCATCCAAGTGGCCCAAACCCAGGTCATTCGTCTACAGGCGGCCAACGCCATTGCCATCAAGCGATTTGACCGCGCAGGCGGACGGCGGATTCACAGCATCTCGGCGGGCACCGCCATCCGCGCAGCCACGCCAGCGGGCACCGAGCCGCAATTGGGCTACCCGCAGCTCTCCCGCATCCTGCGCAGAGTGGGCGTAAGCCAGGGCGATGTGCATCTGGCGGACGCCCAAGAGCTGTTTCGCCGGATGGTCTTCAATATATTGATCGACAACACCGACGACCATGAGAAAAACCACTCGCTCCTGGTTGTGAACCCCACCGCCAACGGCCGGCTCCGACTAGCCCCGGCCTACGACGTGCTACCCACCAACTCCGGCCAGGGTTACCAAGAGTTCATCTGCGGGGCACAGGGGCAAGAGTCCACGCTGTCCAACGCAATGTCCCAGTGTGACGCGTTTGGGCTTGGGCCCGCGCAGGCAGCCGTGCAAGTATTGCAAGTCATTGCGGTGGTCAACACTTGGCGCGCGCACTTTGCGTCCCTTGGGGTATCAACAAGCGACTTGGACAGCTTGGCAGAACGCCTGGACGGCGAAGACTTGCTGCGCCAGCGACAGACGTTTGACGCGGGCCAGTACCAGGCCACACCGCCCAAACGAAGGCCAACGAGCCCCTTTCGCAAGACCTGACCTGCCAGCAGGGGCTGGTCTACAGCCCGTCAAACGGATTAACCAGTTGCACGCCACAGCCCGTAAAGTCGCGCACATTGCGGGTGGCCAGCACCAGTTGGTGCTCTAGCGCGGTGGCGGCAATCAGCATGTCTGGGGCGCTGCGGGTAAGGCCCTGGGCCTGGAACTGCCCGCGCAATATGCCGCCACGCTGCGCAATGGCGGGGGTAACGGGATAAACCGCAAACATGCGCTCCACTAGCGCGTTAAACAATGCCAACTTGCGCGCATTGGGCTGCCAGGCCAGCCCGAAGTGGGCTTCTTCTAGGGTAATGGCTGATAGGGCCATGCCTTGAACCGACTCCAGCCAGCGCATCACCTGCGCGTTGGGGGTGGCCTTAACGAGTTCACTCAGCACATTGGTGTCCGCCAGCACAATGTTTGCACTCATGTCGGCGTTGCCTTAATTTGAGTCTGTAAAGGCATTGGCGCGCTGCCACGCCGCTTGGCGCCCTGCGGAGTCCGGCCCGCCCAGACCAGTGTCGTCTTGCGGCGCAATGGACGCCCGCAATTCGAGCACCTGGCTGTAAAAGCTCTGGGCCACGGGCTTGACCGCCGCCTCGCTGCGTGCAAAGTATTGCGGCGACACCAACACCGCCACCGGCGTGTTGTGCTTGGTAATCACCTGCGGCCGCTCTTGCGCCGCCGCAATAAGGGCCGACAGCTGCTGGCGGGATTGGGCGACGGATGTGGACATAAAAATCCTTTATGTAC
>CAMDHS010000164.1 GCA_945898115.1 Comamonas sp. lk | reverse complement strand
GCAAAAGTCACCAAGTCAGGCTTGTAGCCAAATTTCTCGTAGGCAAACCAGTGGCCCAGGCGGCCAAAGGCGCAAATCACCTCGTCGCTGACCAGCAAGATGCCGTATTTGTCTACGATGCGCTGGATCTCAGGCCAGTAGGTAGCCGGCGGAATGATGACGCCGCCCGCGCCTTGCACCGGCTCGCCGATAAAGGCCGCTACTTTGTGTGCGCCGATTTCCAGAATTTTTGCTTCCAGCCAGCCCGCCGCCCGTATGCCAAAGGCGTCGCTGGTCTCCCCGGGCAGGCCTTTCTCGAAAAAGTAGGGCTGCTCAATATGCGTGATGTTCGGAATAGGCAAATCGCCCTGCGCGTGCATGCCGCTCATGCCTCCAAGTGAGGCCCCGGCCATGGTGCTGCCGTGGTAGCCGTTGACCCGGCCAATGATGACCTTGCGCTCAGGCTGGCCCAATAAATCCCAGTAGCGGCGCACCATGCGCACATTGGAGTCGTTGCTCTCACTTCCGCTGGACGAATAAAACACGTGCTCAAAACTACGCCCCCCCACGGTAGGAGCCAGGGACGCCAACTTGGCTGCCAAGGTGGCGGCCGGCACGTTGGTGGTTTGGAAAAAGCTGTTGTAGTAGGGCAGCCGCATCATTTGCGCCTGCGCCGCGTCGGCCAGTTCTTTGCGGCCATAGCCCACGTTCACACACCACAGGCCGCTCATGGCGTCCAGCATGCGTTTGCCTTCGGAGTCCCAGACGTAAATATCCTTGGCCTCGGTGATCACCCGAGCGCCCCGTGTGCTCAGATCCTTGAAATCCGTAAATGGATGCAGAAAATGCGCGCTGTCCAGGGCCTGGATGTGCTGGGTATCAACTTTGGTGGTCATAAGCGGGAGTGTAGGCAAAACATAGAAAGAGGGGTGCGGCAAGGGCCGTATCAGAGGGCGTCTCTGAGGTCGTTTTACACGTGCAGCAACAAATGCTCGCGCTCCCAGGGCGAGATCACTTTCATGAACTCGTCAAACTCCAGCTCCTTGATTTCCGAGTACACGGTGATGAATTCCTTGCCCAGCACCTCGTGCAAATCCGACTCGCGGCGCAGCCAGTCCAGCGCCTCGCCCAGGCTGCGCGGTAGCGCATAGGGCGCCAGATAGGCATCGCCCTTCATCTCCGGCTTAGGCTTGATCTTGTTCTTGATGCCCAGATAACCGCAAGCCAGCGTCATGGCCATGGCGACATAAGGATTGGCGTCCGAACCAATCACCCGGTTTTCCACCCGGCGCGCCGCCGGGCTGGAAATAGGCGAGCGAATGCCCACGGTGCGGTTGTCATAGCCCCATTCAATATTGATGGGCGCGGCCGAATTGCGGCTCAGGCGGCGGTAGCTGTTGACATAGGGCGCGACCAGCACCATGGCCGCCGGAATGTAGCGCTGCAAGCCGCCGATGTAGTGCATAAACATCTCAGACGGCGTGCCGTCTTCGTTGCTGAACACGTTTTTGCCGGTAGCCACATCAACCAGGCTTTGGTGCACATGCATGGCGCTGCCGGGTTCGCCGGCAATCGGCTTGGCCATGAAAGTGGCGTACATGTCGTGGCGCAGCGCCGCCTCGCGCACCGTGCGCTTGAAGAAAAACACCTCGTCAGCCAGCCCTAAGGGCTTGTTGTGGAAAAAATTGATTTCCATCTGCCCGGCGCCCACCTCGTGGATGAGTGTGTCCACGTTGAGCTCCATCTTGTCGCTGTAGTCGTAAATCTCTTCAAACAGCGGGTCAAACTCGTTAACCGCATCAATGCTGTAGGCCTGGCGCGAAGTCTCGGCCCGGCCGCTGCGGCCAATGGGCGCCTTGAGCAAGGTGTTGGGGTCGGTGTTGCGGGCGGTGAGGTAAAACTCCAGCTCAGGTGCCACGATGGGCTGCAGGCCTTCGGCCGCAAACAGGTCGCAGACCTTGCGCAAAACGCTGCGCGGGGCAAAAGGTACGAGGTTGCCTGCGTGGTCAAAACAGTCATGGATGACCTGTGCCGTGGGGTCGGTGGCCCAGGGCACGATGCGCACCGAGGACGGGTCTGGGCGCAGCTGCATGTCCTTGTCGGTCGGGTCAATCACGTCGTAGTAAGGGCCGCTCTCGGGAAACTCACCCGTCACGCCCATGGCCACAATGGCTTGGGGCAGGCGCATGCCCCGGTCTTCGGTGAATTTGGCACGGGGCAAGATTTTTCCCCGCGCCACGCCGGTCAAGTCGGGCACCAGGCATTCGACTTCGGTCACGCGGCGCTCATTGAGCCACTGTTCCAGGTCGTTGAAAGTCATGTTTTTTTGTTCTGACATCGCTTGCGTCCTCCGGTACTGCTGTGCGCAGTTTGGTGTAATTATTTCAGAGCCAGGGTGCCATTCTGCACCTGCTTACCCATTTAAAAATGGTCGCGCAACCGGTGGTACCAGGTTCCGAGCACCAGGCTGGGCGTGCGCAGCCAGGCGCCGCCCGGAAAGTTGCGGTGCTTCAATCGGCTGAAAACATCAAAGCGCTCTGCCTGCCCCGCCACCGCCTGCGCCACCAGTTGCCCGGCCAGACCGGTAAGCGCCACGCCGTGGCCGCTAAAGCCCTGCAGGTAATAAATATTGTCACCTAGGCGGCCAAAGTCGGGCGCGCGGTTCATGCTGATGTCCACAAATCCGCCCCAGACATAGTCCACCGCCACATTTTCCAGGCTCGGAAATACCGCTGCCATGCGCTGGGCCATGACCTGTTTCAGGTGCCGAGGCGTGCTGGCGGTGTAGCTCACCCGCCCGCCAAACAGCATGCGCCAGTCGGCGCTCAGGCGAAAGTAGTCCAGCACAAAGTTGTTGTCACATACGGCGGCGTTCTGGGGCAAGAGCGCTGCCGCGCGCTCGGCCCCCAGCGGTGCAGTGCCAACGATGTAAGTGCCCACCGGCATGGCGCGGGCGGCCAACTCGGGCGCCACGGCCGGGCCGTAGGCGGGCAGCGTGCAGTTGCCGGCCAAAACCGCAAAACGGGCGCGCACTTGGCCCTGCGCCGTGTGCGCGGTCACCGTCGCCCCCCGGTCCAGGGCCGTAACGGCACAGTTTTCAAAAATCCGTACGCCCAAAGACGCAGCCGCCCGCGCCAGCCCCAGGCCATATTTCAGCGGATGCAGGTGGCCCGAGCGCTTTTCATAGGCGCAGGCCAGGTAGCGCGCGCTGCCAATGTGGTCTTGCACCGCCGCGCCCTGGGCCCATGCGGTGGCAAAGCCGTAGTTTTGCTGCAGCGCCTGCATCTCTTGCTCTAGCGCACGCACCTTGCGGGGGGAGTCAGCCACATACAAATAGCCCTGCACCCGGTCGCAGTCAATCTGGAATTCGGCAATCCGCCGCTCAATCAGGTCAATCGCCTCTAGCGACATGTCCCAGGCCTGGCGCGCACCGGCGGGGCCAAGCTGCGCTTCAAACGGGCCCTGCCCGCTGGCAAATCCCACAATCGTCTGCCCACCATTGCGCCCCGAGGCGCCGCTGCAAATGCGGTCGGCCTCCAGCACCACAACCTGCAAACCCCGCTGCGCCAGCTCGATCGCGGCGGACAGGCCGGCAAAACCTGCGCCCACCACCACCACGTCGGCTATCAGATCGGTTTGCAGCGCAGGCAGTGGCGCGGGCCGCAGCACGCTGGCTTCGTAATAGCTGTGCTGGTTAAGCTGGGTGTCTGACTGTAAAAGCGAGGCCATGGCGGTATTTCTCCTTAGCGCGGGCGCTTGGCGACCTGGCCGCACAAATACGTCCAGACCAAGGTGGCCGCAGCGTTGCTGGTGATCTCGGCATGGTCGTAGGCCGGCGCCACTTCCACGCAGTCCATGCCCACAAAGTTGAGCCCCGCCAGCTCTTCTAATAATGTGAGCACCTGCGTGCTGCTCAGGCCACCGGGTTCCGGCGTGCCGGTGCCAGGGGCAAAGGCCGGGTCCAGGCAATCGATGTCCAGCGTCAGGTACACCGGCATTTGGCCTATGCGCTGTGCGATCGCGTCCACCACCGTCTGCAGGCTCGCGCCGTCTTGGCCGCGCAACTGGCGCGCGGTGTAAATCAGCCCGCCCTGGTCGGCCACATACGCACGCGCCTGGCGCTCGCCAGCCGAGCGCAGCCCGATTTGCACCGTGTGCTGCGGGCTGACAAGGCGTTCTTGCAGCGCCTCATAAGTCCAAGTGCCGTGGCCCGAGGGCTCGCCAAAGTGGTCTGTCCAGGTGTCGCAGTGGGCATCAAAGTGAATGAGAGCGATCTCTCCGTAGCGCGCCTTCGCTGCGCGCAGTACCGGCAAGGTCACTGAGTGGTCCCCGCCCAAAAATACGCAGTGGTGGCGTGCCATGAGCGCTGCGGCCTGCGCCTCGATCTGCGCGCGCACCACCGGCAGCGGCGAGGCGTTGGACAAGCGCATGTCCCCGGCGTCACCCAAAAGGCCCAGCGGCGACACGTCAAAGTGGGGGTGCGTGCCGTCGCACAACATCAGGCTGGCGCGGCGGATTTCTTGGGGGCCAAAGCGGGCGCCGGGCCGGTTGGTCACGGCGCCGTCAAAGGGGATGCCTGCCAGGGCAAAGGGCTGGTCTTGCAGCGCATCGGCAGCCAGGAAGCGGTTGCTGTTGTTTGCATAAGCGAAATGGTCGCTGCTCATCGTGTAACCTCCAAGTTCCTGCATGGTAATCGCTGGCCCCAAAGGCCGGGCTTCGCTTTTGGCGGCGCCGCTTGCGCTGCGCCCTACTTCTACCCCATCCACTTGAACCACCGTTTCCAACGCCCGCTCGCCTTTCTTTGCCTGGCCCTGAGCATGAGCTTGGTGGGCGTCTACGTCGCGCTGTCAAAACCCCTGGTGGCCGCTATTCCGGTTTTTTTGCTGGCCTGGATGCGCTTTGGCATTGCGGCGGTGGCCATGGCCGGCTGGCTCAAAAAGCCGACCAGCGAGGGCCCGCTGGATCGGCGCACCCGCGTTCTGCTGTTTTTTGAGTCGTTTTTGGGCAACTTCCTATTTTCCATTTGCATGCTCTTTGGCGTGAGCATGACCAGTACCGTGTCTGCCGGGGTGATTTTGGCGGCCATTCCTGCGGTGTCGGCGCTGATGAGCGGTATCTTTTTGAAAGAACGCATGGGCTTGCGCATTTGGCTTGCCGTGGCCTGCGGCGCCTTGGGCATGGCCATGTTGTCCCTGGGCAAGCAAGCGCCGGGCGCCAGCCTGAGCGCCGCCGACGCTGACCGAGCGCTTTGGGGCAATTTGCTGGTTTTTGGTGCGGTGGTGTGCGAGGCGGCCTATATCGTCATCGGCAAACGCCTAACCGCCGACATCAGCCCCAAGCGCATTGCCGCCGTGATCAACCTGATTGGCTTTGCCTTGATGACGCCTGCGGGCCTGTACTACGCGCTGCAATTTGACTTTGCCGCAGTGCAAGCCCCGTCGTGGGCGCTATTGGTGTTTTACGCGATTGCCGCTAGCGTGGGCACGGTCTGGCTGTGGATGACTGGCCTGCAAACCATTCCAGCGGCGCAGGCCGGGGTGTTTAGCGTGATGCTGCCAATTACCGCTGCGGCCATTGGCGCCTTGTTCTTGCATGAGAGCTTTAGCGCGGTGCAGGCTGGCGCGTTTGCAGTGGCCTTGTTGGGGCTCTTGCTGGCCACGCTGCCAGAGCGGCGCAGGCCTGCCGCCCATATCTAGAAGGCTTAATTACAGTGGTCGGGCACTGACCACCATACCGTCTTCGTCAGCGTACAACCAGTCCCCCGGGCGCACCCAGACGCCTTGAATCTGCACCGCCACCTGGGTTTGCCCCGCCATGCGGCGCTGCGTGGGCATGGGCACCAGTGCCAGCGCGCGTATGCCAACCGCGCACTGCGCGAGTTCCCCCACGTCGCGCACACATCCGTCTACCACCACTCCGGCCCAGCCGTTGCGCACTGCGTGGGCGCCGAGCTTGCCACCCATCAGAGCCCTGCGCAGAGACGCGCCACCGGCTACCACCAGCACCTGAGCTACGCGGCCGTCAGGGCCATCCACCCAACCCTGCGACTCGAGCGCCGCCTTTACGCTGGTGTTGTCGTCTTGGCATTGCACGGTGACCACTGGACCGAAAAAACGACGCAACTGGCCGAAATCCAAAAAAACCGGTGACAAAACGCGGAATTCACCACCGACGTCGTCCAGATGCTGGTCGCACAAATCGGTCGTTGGCTGGAAAGAAGGCATGAAATCGAGCCCAAAACAAGCGTGAACCGGGCCCTTTAAGGGACGCTTATTCACAAAAAAAATAAATTACACCCCGAAAAAAGTATTCTCCCTCTAGGAAAGAGGCCTTTTCTCCAGTAGCATCTGCGCTCCAGCCGAGGAGTTTATCGCTGGCTACATATTCACTTCCCTAAGGACGAACCCATAATGGCAACTGCTAAAAAAGCCCCCGCTGCAAAAGCGGCACCCGCAAAAAAAGTCACCGCCGCTAAAGCCGCAGCCCCTGCGAAAAAAGTAGCAGCCAAAGTGCCTGCCAAAAAGCGCGCTGTGAACGCCGCCTTCATGAAGCCCCTGACCCCCAGCGCCGCATTGGCAGCTGTTGTGGGCGCAGCGCCCCTGCCCCGTACCGAAGTGGTCAGCAAGCTGTGGGTCTACATCAAGAAGCACAAGCTGCAAGACGCCGCCAACAAGCGCAACATCAACTCTGACACCGCACTCAAGGCCGTTTTCGGCAAAGCGCAAGTCACGATGTTCGAGATGGCTGGCCTGATCGGCAAGCACCTTTCGTGATTGCCTGAACCCAGCCGCTTAGGCGGGTTCAACCAAAAAAGCCGGGTTTA
>CAMDHS010000163.1 GCA_945898115.1 Comamonas sp. lk | reverse complement strand
CTGGGCGCAAAAGTGGGCCAGGCGCTCTGGGCGCTGCTGCAGCCGCTGGTGGCGGCGCTGGTCAGCGCCGGGCTGGTGCATGCCGCAGGGCCTGCAGCCGATCAATTGCCGGTGGGCGGCCAGGTGGCGGCGGGCAGCGTCAGCATTCGCCAAAACCAGGGCGTGATGGACATTTTGCAAAGCAGCCAGCGCGCGGCGGTCAACTGGCAAAGCTTTGACGTGGGGAGTGCGGCCAAGGTTAACTTTAGCCAGCCGCAGGCCAGCAGCGTGATTTTGAACCGGGTGTTGGGCAGCACGCCGAGCCAGATTTTTGGCCAGATCAATGCCAACGGCCAGGTGTTTTTGAGCAACCCCAACGGCGTGTACTTTGCGCCGGGCTCTAGCGTGGACGTGGGCGCGCTGGCGGCCACTACCCACAAGATCAGCGACGCCGACTTTATGGCCGGCAACTACGTGCTGGAGCGCGATGGCGCCAAGGGCAGCGTGGTAAACGAGGGAACGCTCAGCGCCAAATACGGCGGCTACATCGCCCTGCTGGCACCCGAGGTGCGTAACCAGGGCGTGGTGCTGGCCAAGATGGGCACGGTGGCCCTGGCTGCGGGCGAGCGCTACCAGTTGCAAATTGGCAGCGAAGGCGGCCTGTCCAACATCTTGGTCAGCCCCGCCACCATGGCTGCGCTGGTGGACAACGGTAACGCGGTAGAAGCCCCGGGCGGCCTGGTCATTTTGTCTGCCCAGGCGGCCAACCGCTTGCAGGCCGGCGTGGTGAAAAACAGCGGGGTGATCAACGCCACGGGCCTGGTGTCTGAGGGCGGCGTGGTGCGCCTGGTGGCCAGCGACCGCATTGCGCACACGGGCCGCGTTGCGGCGGATGCGGCAGCCAACAGCGCAGGGCAGGGCGGGCGCATTGATGCGATTACGGACCTGAGCAACCCAGCCGGGCGCACTGACATTGCCGGGAGCTTGAGCGCGCGTGGCGGCAGTCTGGGTGGCGACGGCGGGTTCGTGGAGACGTCTGCAGCCAACTTGGTGATTGCCGAGGGCACGCGTGTTGACACCAGCGCGCCCCAAGGCATGTTTGGCACCTGGCTGCTGGACCCGACCGACTTTACGATCAGTAGCGGCTCGGGCGCCAGCACCAGCAGCGGCATTGGCGCCACCACGCTGCAAACCAGCCTGGCCAGCGCCAACGTGAATATTGCCACCGACAACGTCTCTGGCGCGGGTAACGGCGACTTGACCGTGGGCGCCCCCATTTCTTGGAGCGCTAACACGACACTCGGTTTGTCCGCCTATCGGCATGTGAACCTGAACAACGCGATCACCGCCTCGGGCGCCAGTGGCGGCTTGAGCGTGACCGCTGCCGTGGGTGGCAGTGGCAGCATCAACGTGGGTGCCAATGTGACCACCGGTGGGGCGCAGACCTACAACGGATCATTGGTGCTGAACTCGGCAGCCACTTTGCAATCCAGCGCCGCAGGCATTGCTGTCACAGGCGGCATTGCGCCGGGAACTGCAAGCGCGCTGACGCTGGACACCGCTACGGCGGGTTCGGTCGCAGGGGTGATTTCGGGCACGACTGCGATCACCAAGGCCGGAGTGGGAACGCTGACGCTTTCGGGAACCAACGTCTACACGGGCAACACCAGTATTTCCGCTGGCACGCTCAAACTTGCAAGCACCGGCACGCTGGGCGGGGCGACGGTGAACAACTATTACGGCACGCTGGATATCGGCAGTGGGGCGACGTTTTCGGTAAGTTCGGCCGCGCAACAGGCGATCTTTGGCCTGATCACCGGCTCCGGGGCTTTTGTCATCGACATGGGCTCAGCTTATGTGGTTCAGATTTCTGGCAACAACACGTATTCGGGCAACATCACGGTCAATGGCGGTGGCTTGAAAGTCGCTGGTAATGGTTACCTCGCGGGAGGAAATTACTCGAGCGCCATCTATTTGGCAAGCGATGCGAGGCTTTGGTGGCAGAGCACCGCGACCCAGACCATCAGCGGAGTCATCAGTGGTGCGGGCAGACTTGAGAGGCTAGGTGGCAGTTCTACAGTCGGTTCGCTGACGTTGACGGCGAACAACACCTACACCGGCGGTACCTATGTGGGTGGTAGCTCTACTGCGGCTTCAGCGTCTGCATCGGGGCCGATCAAGGCGGGGTCTAGCACAGCCTTCGGTACCAACACCATCAAGGTGTGGGCCAACGGTGTGCTTGACCTTAATGGCCAGACCATCAGCAACGCGCTGACGCTCAACGGCACGGGTATCAGCTCGGGCGGCGCGCTCATCAATAGCAGCGCCACGGCGGCCACTTACGCCGGGCTCATTACCTTGGGCAGCGCCAGCTCCATCGTGGGTGGCACCGGCAGCATCGCCGTTACCAACGTGGGATCCATCACTGGTTCGGGCTTTGGGCTGACGCTGGGTGGCGATGCTGGTGGGACCCTGTCCAGCGTACTGGCCACCGGCGCGGGCACGCTGACCAAAGAGGGGACGGGTACCTGGACGCTGGCTGGCGCCAACACCTTTACTGGTGGCACCACTATCAGCGCTGGCACGCTGGCGCTGGGTGCTAGTAACCGTTTGGCTGACACGGGGGCTGTCACGGTCAGCGGCACCGGTACGCTAAGCATGGGTGCTTACTCGGACACCGTGGCCTCGGTGTCTTTGCAGGGCTCGGGCGCCATCACCGGCAGCACCGGTGTTCTGACCAGCACAGCTGCCTACGACTTGCAAGCTGGCACGGCCAGCGCCATTCTGGCGGGCACAGCAGGCGCCAACAAGACCACTGCGGGCACCGTCACATTGAGTGGCGCCAACACCTACACGGGTGGCACTACCATTAGCGCTGGCACTTTGAAATTGGGCAATCCCACAGGGCTGGGCCACGTGAGCGGCGGTGTGAGCCTTACCGCAGGTGCTGTGTTGGACCTCAATGGCCAAAACGTCTCCTACAGCAAGGCCCTGACGCTCAACGGCACGGGCATCAGCTCGGGCGGCGCGCTCATCAATAGCAGCGCCACGGCGGCCACTTATGCCGGGCTCATTACCTTGGGCAGCGCCAGTTCGATCGTGGGTGGCACCGGCAGCATCGCCGTTACCAACGTTGGCTCGATCACGGGCTCGGGCTTTGGTCTGACGCTGGGTGGTGATGCTGGTGGGACCCTGTCCAGCGTGCTGGCAACGAGTGCGGGCACGCTGACCAAAGAGGGGGCGGGTACCTGGACGCTGGCCGGTGCCAACACCTATACGGGTGCAACAACCGTGAGCGCAGGCACTTTGAAAGTGAGCCATGCAACCGGCCTTGGCACCACTGCAAACGGTACGACCGTGGCCTTGGGGGCCACCCTGGATCTTCCAACGGTGATTGGTGCCGAGAATGTCGTTTTGCAAGGTGGCACGCTGAAAAGCAGCGACGCTGGTGACTTGGCGGGCACGGTCACGATGACGGCCGACAGCATCTTTAGTGCCGACCTTGGAGCTGGGCTGTTACTTAGAGGTGTCGTCAGCGGCGCCTTTGCCTTAAGCAAGGAAGGCAGCGGCAGGGTGTTTTTATATGCCGACAACACGTATTCGGGCGCTACCTACATCAATGCTGGTTTGTTGACGATTCAATCTGATTTAGGGCTTGGTGTCCAGCCTGGTGTAGCCACAGCAGGCTCCATCACCTTCAATGGCGGGGCCTTGGAGTTTGAAAATAACGTGGCCCTCCATTCGAATCGCGGCGTTTTTCTGGGGCCAAATGGTGGCGGTCTTCGGGGGAGCTTTCGCTACGTTGTCACCGTGGGTGGCGTTGTCGGTGGTGCCGGTCAGTTGTATGTAAATGGCACGGGCTCAAACTTAGACGTTCAGCTTTTGGGCTTGAATACCTATACAGGGCCCACCACGGTTGATGGCGGCGTGCTGCGCATTAGCAGTGACCGCAATCTTGGTGCGGTACCGACAGGGGTCGTGGCCAACTCCCTCACGCTGCTTAACACCGGGTATCTGGGCACAACTGGCACGTTTACCTTGAATGCGAATCGTGGCATTACTCTGATGACTGGTGTTGGACAGATTAATGCGTTGTCGGACACTTTGAGCATAGCCGGGATTGTGGCGGGTGGCGGGTCTTTGACGACGGGAGGAGCCATCGGGCTGTCGGGCGTCAACACCCACTCGGGCGGTACCACTGTTGGTTCGGGTACCTTATCAGTAGGCAGTGCGACAGCCCTTGGAGCAGGCGGGGCCACTGTTAACAGCGCGGCCTCGCTCGACCTGAATGGGCAAACGCTAACCAATGCGCTCACCCTGTACGGCACCGGCAACGGCGCGCTGGGCGCGCTAATCAACAGCAACGCCACGCAGGCCACGTACGCCGGACGCATCACCTTGGGTAGCGCCAGCTTGATTGCGGGTGGCACGGGCAGCATCGCACTTACCAACGTGGAATCCATCACCGGCTCTGGCTTTGGTTTGACTCTTGGGGGGGCAGTCGGCGGAACCCTGGTCAGCCCATTGGCGACAGGCGCTGGCGCGCTGACCAAAAAGGGGCTTGGTACCTGGACGCTGGCCGGCGCCAACACCTATACCGGCGCCACCACGATCAATAACGGAACTTTAGAAATTGGCGGGACTGCCGGTCACTTGGGTTCTGGCGCTTCCTATGCTGGCGCAATCAGTGTGGCCAGTGGCAGCGTGTTGCAGTTTTCCAGCCCGGTGGCGCAAACATTGTCGGGGGTCATTTCGGGTGCGGGTTCAGTGTCGCTCAGCGGCAGCGCGGCAACGCTGACGCTTTCCGGCAGCAATTCATTTACCGGGGGCGCGGCGATAAGCGCAGGCACCTTGGCGTTGGGCGCCAGTGACGTGCTGGCCAATGGCGGGGGTGTAACAGTGAGCGGCACCGGCACGCTGAGCTTGGGCGCGTATTCAGACACAGTGGCGAGCGTGTCGCTGCAAGGCACGGGCGCGATCACGGGTAGCACTGGCGTGTTGACCAGCACGGGCGCCTACGACTTGCAAGCAGGCACGGCCAGCGCGGTCCTTGCGGGCAGCGCAGGGGCCAACAAAACTACCTCTGGCACCGTTACCCTGAGCGGCGCCAACACCTATACCGGCGGCACGTCGATTAGCGCGGGAACCCTGAAGGTGGGGAGCGATGGCGCTCTGGGTGTGTCTGCTGTGACTGTGGGCAGCAATAGCAGCAGCCTAGCCTCGCTCGACCTCAATGGACAAACGCTTGCTAATGCGCTCACCCTGTCTGGATACGGCAGCGGCGGTGCGGCTGGGTCGGTGGGCGCGCTTACCAACAGCAGCGCGACTGCGGCTACTGCAAGTGGGGCGGTGGGCCTGGCGTCGGCCACTTCGCTTGGCGGCAGTGGGGCCATTACCGTATCAGGCGCGATTAGTGCAAATACCAACGGACTGGTGTTGTTGGGGGCTGGTGCTGACACGCTAAGCAATACATCCAACGCCTTATCAACGCTGGCATCTGGCACAGGCGTGGGCAGTGTGACTGTAAACAATGGAGCGGCACTGACGATTGGTTCGGTAAGCCTGGGCGGCACCAGCTACGGCGGCATTGCGTCCAGCGGCGCGGTGTCGGTGGCCACCACCACAGGCGATCTGACGGTGAGCAGCGCAGTGTCGGCGGGCACCAGCCTGGTACTGGCGGCAGGCGCTGCCGCAGACGCCGGAACCAGCACGGGGGGCAACGTGGTCTTGAGCGGCGCGCCTAGCCTGACCGGCACCAGCGCAATTATTTATACCGGATCGCTGGCTGGCAGCACGGGTGTGGCCACGGCGGTGGGCAGCGGCAGTGGGAACTTTCGTTACAACAGCAGCCAAAGCAGCACGAATTTCAGCCTGGCCTTGGGCACGGGTTTGCAGGCGATATACCGCGAACAGCCAACGTATTCCAGCACCGCTACTTCGGCTGCAGACATCACCTATGGCGCCAGTGCGCCGGTCTACACAATTACGGGGGTCGGGCAAAACGGAGATACGGCTGCGCAGGCGCTGGGGTCGGTGGCTGCGGTGACCGACGACGGAATTGTCTCGGGCGCTGGCAAGCTCAAAGCAGGCTCCCACACTTTGACAGTGGGCGGCGCGGTCAACCAGTTGGGCTATGCACTGGCGTATTCAACGGGGACGATCACGGTCAACCGTGCGGCCTTAGCGGTTGGTGGCCTGACTGCTGCCAACAAGACCTATGACACCGGTCTGGTCGCCACCTTGGGCGGCACGGCAGCCATCACCGCGCTGGCGGGGGATATCGTTACCCTAGGCGGCACGGCCAGCGGCAGCTTTGCCACCAAGACGGTTGGCGCCGACAAAGCGGTCACCGTGACTGGCAAAACGATTAGTGGAACGGACGCGGCCAATTACACCTTGGTGCAACAAACCGGCCTGACGGCCAACATCACCCAGGCAAGCCTTAATGTGACCGGCCTGACTGCTGCCAACAAGACCTATGACGCCGGTCTGGTCGCCACCTTGGGCGGCACGGCAGCCATCACCGCGCTCGCGGGCGACACAGTAACGCTTGGCGGCACGGCCAGCGGCAACTTTGCAAACAAAACGGTAGCGAACGGCAAGGCGGTCACAGTGACCGGCAACACGATCAGCGGCACGGATGCGGCCAATTACGCTTTGGTGCAGCAAACCGGCTTAACCGCCGATATCACCCAGGCCACCTTGGCCGTCACTGGCCTGACAGCGGCGAACAAAACTTACGACGCCGGTTTGGTCGCTACGCTGGGCGGCACAGCCAGCGTCACCGTGCTGGCGGGCGACACGGTAACGCTCGGCGGCATCGCGAGTGGCAGCTTTGCAAACAAGACCGCTGGCAGCGCAAA
>CAMDHS010000162.1 GCA_945898115.1 Comamonas sp. lk | reverse complement strand
TATTGCCTGGGCATTCACCCTTTGTATGTGCCCCAAGCTACGGACGCAGATTTGCAGGCGCTGCAGGCGCAAATCACGCAGCACCAAGGCGACCCGCGCCTGGTGGCGGTGGGCGAGATAGGCCTGGATTTCTTTGTGCCTGCTCTTTGCACGCCGGCCTTGCGAGAAAAGCAGGAGCGCTTTTACAACGCCCAACTGCAAATAGCCGCGCAAGCCAACCTGCCCGTGGTGCTGCATGTGCGCCGCAGCGCCGACCGGCTGCTCAAGTACCTGCGCGCCTTGCGTCCGGCGTCGGGCTGGCGCGGCATTGCGCACGCTTTTAATGGCAGCGTGGTGCAAGCGCAGGCCTTTGTTGATTTGGGTTTCAAGCTGGGTTTTGGCGGCGCGCTCACCTTTGAGCGCGCTTTGCAATTGCGTCGCCTGGCGCAAACCCTGCCGCTGGACGCGATTGTTTTAGAGACCGACGCCCCCGACATTCCGCCCCACTGGCTCTACGCCACCGCCCAGGCCCGCCAAAGCGGCGCCACGCAGGCGCACAACACGCCAGCAGAAATTCCGCGCATCGCCCAGGTGCTGGCGCAATTGCGCGGCATTGAACTAGAAGAACTCCAGGCGGCCGTTTGGCGCAACGCCCAAAGCGCGCTGCCTAAACTCGCCTCCGTGCAATAAGCTACTATGATTAAACAAATGACGACTGAAATACACCTGCCCGAAGTGAACTTTTCTGAAGAAGGGCCGGTGCGCCACCTGCATTTGGGCAGCGAATGGATCCAGGGCTCGATGCTGCTGGACGCGCCCAATGTGCTGGTTCATGAATACATCCAGCGCATGATGGCTTGGCTGCTGTTGATGGATCCGTCCACCGCGCCCCAGCGCCAAGCGCTGCAACTCGGCCTGGGCGCCGGGTCGCTGACCAAGTTTTGCCACAAAGAAATCCGCATGCAAACCGCCGCCATTGAACTCAACCCCCAGGTGCTGCACGCCTGCCGGGGCTGGTTCAAGCTACCGGCGGACAACCCCCGCATGCAGGTGATACTGGCCGACGCCGCGCGCGAAATCACCCAGGCGCGCTGGCTCAGCGCGGTAGACGCCCTGCAGGTGGATTTGTACGACGAAGAAGCCGCCGCCCCGGTGCTCGACAGCCCCGACTTCTACGCCGACTGCCGCAATGTGCTGACCGACGAGGGCTGCATGACGGTCAATTTGTTTGGCCGCAGCTCCAGTTTCGATCGCAGTGTCGAACGTATTGCCGCCGCCTTTGGCCGAGACGCCATCTGGGCCTTTAAGTCAACGCGCGAGGGCAACACCGTGGTGCTGGCCCAGCGCACGCCCAGTCGGCCCAGCCGCGCGGTGCTGGCCGAGCGGGCGCAGTACATCGAAACCCACTGGGGCCTGCCCGCATCCAAGTGGATACGCGGCTTCAAGCCCATCGCTCCATGAACTCAACAGCCGCACTCGCCTTAGGCCCTATCAGCCATCGGGGGCCCTTGGACTGGCAGCGGCTGATCGCCTGGTTGCAGGCGGACGGCACCGTGTCTGCCGACGAAGCCGCGCGCGCCAGCGCCCGCTGCGCCCAGGGTGAGAGCGCGCAGCATCCGGTGCTGCGCTTAGCCAGCCTGGGTGTGCGCCGCGCCGCTGACGCCAAGATTTTGGACGCCGAGGCGCTCTTGGCCTGGCTGGCGCCGCGCGCCGGGCTGGCCTATCTGCGCATTGACCCGCTCAAGGTGGATGTGAGCAAGGTGGCTGAGGCCTTTACTGCGGCCTACGCCCAGCGCCACAAAGTGCTGCCGGTGGCGATTACAGCGACTGAGATCGTGGTGGCCACCTGCGAGCCCTTCGCCACCGACTGGCTGGCCGAGGTGGAACGCCAGTCGCGCCGCCGGGTGCGGCTGGTGCTGTCTAACCCGCAAGACATTGCACGCTACACCGCCGAGTTTTATGCCCTGGCGCACTCGGTGCGCACCGCCCTGAAAAACGGCAACCAGACGCGTGTGAGCTTTGAGCAGCTGGTGGAACTGGGCAAGACCAACAAGCAGCTCGACGCCAACGACCAAAGCGTGGTGATGGTGGTGGACTGGCTGTGGCAATACGCCTTTGACATGCGCGCCAGCGACATCCACCTCGAGCCCCGGCGCGAGCAGTGCGTCATCCGCTTTCGCATTGACGGCGTGCTGCATCCGGTCTACCAGCTGCCGCCTGCCGTGATGCTGGCCATGACTTCGCGCATTAAGATTTTGGCGCGCATGGATGTCATTGAGCGGCGCCGCCCGCAGGACGGCCGCATCAAGACCCGCGACGCCAAGGGCAACGAGATTGAAATGCGCCTGTCCACGCTGCCCACCGCCTTTGGCGAAAAAATGGTGATGCGCATTTTTGACCCCGAAAACACAGTCAAAGACCTTGACGCCCTGGGCTTTGCCCCGCACGACGCCCAGCGTTGGGAGGCGCTGCTCAAAAAGCCCCACGGCATTATTTTGGTGACCGGTCCCACCGGCTCGGGCAAGACCACGACGCTGTATTCCACGCTCAAACGGGTGGCCACCGAAGAGATTAATGTGAGCACCGTGGAAGACCCGATCGAGATGATCGAGCCGTCCTTCAACCAGACCCAGGTGCAGCCGCAGCTCGATTTCAGCTTTGCGCAGGGCGTGCGCGCCCTGATGCGCCAGGACCCGGACGTCATCATGGTGGGCGAAATCCGCGATCTGGAAACGGCTGAGATGGCGGTGCAGGCGGCGTTGACCGGTCACCTGGTGTTTTCGACCCTGCACACCAACGACGCGCCCTCGGCGATGACGCGGCTGATCGAGTTGGGCATTCCGCCTTACCTTATCAACGCCACGCTTTTGGGCGTGCTGGCCCAGCGCCTGGTGCGCACCCTGTGCACGAGTTGCAGCGTCGCCGATCCCGATGCGCCGCTGGCCGCACTGACTGCGGCGGTAAAGCCATGGTCTTTGAACGGCAGCTACCGGCCTTTCAAAGCCGTGGGCTGCGTCGAATGCCGTATGACGGGGTTTCGTGGGCGCATGGGTTTGTATGAGCTGCTGGTGGTGTCGGACCCGCTCAAGGCGCTGGTCAACGCCCAGCCCGACATCGAGGCGCTGCGTCGCCAGGCGGTGGCCGACGGCATGCAGCCCCTGCGTTTGGCGGGCGCTTTACGGGTGGCCGAGGGGCGCACAGTGCTCGAAGAAGTGCTGAGCGCGACACCGGATATGGGCGGCGCCCGGGTTTGATTTTTTTGGGTGCACAATCGCGGCACATTTATAAGATGAGGGGACAATTTGTGAATATCAAAAGCCAAAAGGACTTTTTCTCGGGCCTGATGTTTATGGCCGTGGGCGTGGCCTTTGCTTGGGGCGCCAGCGGTTACACCATCGGCAACGGCGCGCGCATGGGGCCTGGCTACTTTCCGCTGGTGCTGGGCGTGCTGCTCGCGCTGTTGGGCACCATGATCACATTCAAGGCCTTGGTGGTGGAAACCGTGGATGGTGACAAGATTGGCAGCATTGCCTGGAGACCGCTGGTCTTCATCATTGCTGCCAACCTCGTGTTTGGCGCATGCCTAGGCGGCTTGCCCAGCATCGGTCTGCCGCCCATGGGCTTGATTGTGGGCATTTTTGCGCTCACTTTTATTGCCAGCAACGCAGGCGATGAGTTCAATTTCAAAGAAGTGACCATACTGGCCCTCATTTTGGCGGTCATGAGCTATGCAGCGTTCATATTGCTGCTCAAGCTGCAGTTTCCCGTTTGGCCCGCATTTATCAAAGCGTAAGGACTTCATTCCATGGATTTGTTCGACAACCTGGCCTTGGGGTTTGGCGTAGCGTTCACGCTGCAAAACCTGATGTATGCGTTTATCGGCTGCCTTTTGGGCACGCTCATTGGCGTCTTGCCTGGCATTGGCCCGCTGGCCACCATTGCCATGCTGCTTCCCGCCACCTATGCTTTGCCGCCCGTGGCCGCACTCATCATGCTTGCGGGCATTTACTACGGCGCGCAGTACGGCGGCTCGACCACCGCAATTTTGGTCAACCTGCCGGGTGAGTCTTCGTCGGTGGTGACGGTGATTGACGGCTACCAGATGGCGCGCCAAGGGCGGGCCGGCCCAGCATTGGCGGCTGCTGGCTTGGGCTCTTTCTTTGCCGGTTGCGTGGGCACGCTGATCTTGGCGGCTTTTGCAGCGCCATTAACGGAGCTGGCATTCAAGTTTGGCCCAGCCGAATACTTCTCGCTCATGATCCTGGGCCTGATTGGTGCCGTGGTGCTGGCCTCAGGTTCTTTGATCAAGGCGGTGGCCATGATTGTGCTGGGCTTGTTGATGGGCATGGTTGGCACCGATGTGAACTCGGGCGTGGCGCGATTTAGTTTTGACATTCCTGAACTCACCGACGGCATCGGCTTTATCGTGATTGCCATGGGCGTGTTTGGCTACGGTGAAATCATCAGCAACCTGTCCAAGCACGAGAGCGAGCGCGAGGTGTTTACCGCCTCGGTCTCGGGCCTGATGCCCACCAAAGAAGACTTTAAAAACATGGTCCCCGCCATATTGCGCGGAACGGCCTTAGGTTCCTTGCTGGGAATTTTGCCCGGTGGCGGCGCGGTGATGGCAGCCTTTGCTGCCTATACCCTTGAGAAGAAAACCAAGCTGCGCCCCGGTGAAGTGCCCTTCGGCAAAGGCAACATCCGCGGTGTAGCAGCACCGGAGGCCGCCAACAACGCGGGTTCGCAGACCTCTTTCATTCCCTTGCTGACCCTGGGCATTCCGCCCAACGCGGTGATGGCGCTGATGGTGGGTGCGATGACCATCCACAACATCCAGCCCGGCCCACAGGTGATGACCAGCAACCCCGAGCTGTTTTGGGGCCTGATTGCGTCGATGTGGATTGGCAACCTGATGTTGGTGATTTTGAACCTGCCCTTGATCGGTATTTGGATCAAGCTGCTCAGCGTGCCTTACCGCTGGTTGTTTCCGGCGATCGTGCTGTTTTGCGCCATTGGCGTGTATTCGACCAATAACAACACCTTTGATATTTGGATGGTGGCGATTTTTGGTGTGATTGGCTACCTGTTTATCAAGCTCGGGGCCGAACCCGCGCCTCTGTTGCTCGGATTCATTCTCGGGCCGATGATGGAAGAGTACTTGCGTCGCGCGCTTTTGCTCTCTCGGGGCGACTGGACCGTGTTTGTGACACGGCCCCTATCGGCAAGTTTGCTCTTGGCGGCTGCCATTTTGCTGGCGGTGGTGCTCATGCCTTCGGTCAAGGCCAAGCGCGAAGAGGCCTTCGTCGAAGAGTGATGCACGCTTCGGGGCTGCGCCTGCACGGGCGCAGGCCCCAAAAAAAGGGCTTGAACTGCGAGGTTCAAGCCCTTTTTTGATTGGCGCGCAGCCTGGCGCGTCAGCTCCGCAGGTCGCCCGCCAAAGAGGCCAATGACTCTACTGAGATTTGCGTGTGGGCCGGATAGTTGGTGTGGTCGCAACCCAGCTTGACGCCGGCGCCTGCCTTGACGGCAGCGCACATGGCTGGCGTCAGTTCGAAGCGCACGAAATGCACGGCAGAGGTTTTTTCGTCGTTCTCGCGGTCTAGGTCTTCATCGGCAATGGCGTAGACGCGGCTTTGGCCTTCCACTTCGACAAACATATGGTCTTCTACGCCGATCAGGCGGCCCAGTTCCCGCTTGCGCTCGTTGACGTCGGGGTATTCCAGCAACATGGTCGCTTTCCAGTTGCTGCCATCGGGCAGCAGCGGGGCGTAGGCCTCGATTTCTTGCAGGATGCCATCTTCCTCAAAAATCTTTTCAATGCGCAGCATTTCCTGGATTTGATAACGGATAGTGGTTTCGCTTTCAAACTGCAGGTTGATGTTTTCGCCTAGGCGCACGCTGCGCAGCTTGCGGTGCACCATGACCGCCGCTTTGTGGCTCTTGCGGTATTTGGTGTAAGCCTCCAGGGTCATGAGGCTCTCTGGGGTGATGTTTCCGGTCAGTTGCATGGGGTTCTCTCGGTTCAGGTTATTTCAGTCCGTAGGCTTTTGCAATCAGGCTCAAGGGGTGTTTCAACTCGGGCGCACCCAGACCGTTGACCTCAAAGCCCTGGGCAATGTGGTGGCCCCCCAAGGGGCAGTCAGAGCTGATGAAGTCGGGCTTGCTGCCGTCCTTCATGGTGGCCATGGCTTTGAACAAAGGCTTGCCAATCTTCATCGATTGTTGGTGGTACGCCTTTTTAACGCCAAAGGTGCCGGCGTGGCCCGAGCATCGCTCCAGGGTGTTAATGGTGGTGCCAGGCACCATCTTGAGCATTTCTTCGGTTTTCTTGCCAATGTTTTGCACCCGCCCGTGGCAGGGAATCTGGTAGCTCACGTTCCCCAGCGGCGTGCTGAATTCGGTTTGCAACAGGCCGTCGCGCTTGCGTTGCATCAGGTATTCAAACGGATCCCACATATGCTCTTTGACCAGTTGCACATCGGCATCCTGCGGATACATGAGCGGAATTTCCTGCTTGAACATCAGCGCACAACTCGGCACCGCCGCCAAAATGGCATAACCCTCTTTGGCATAGCGCGCCAGAACCGGGATATTGGCTTCTTTGGACGTATTGACCGCGTCCAGGTCGCCAAGCTCGAGCTTGGGCATGCCGCAGCATTTTTCCTTTTCCACAATCACATAAGGCACTGCGTTGTGGTCCAGGATTTTCAGCAAATCCATGCCGATGCCAGGTTCGTTGTAGTTGATGTAGCAGGTGGCAAAAATCGCCACCTTGCCAGGCGTCTTGGCGCCGTCTTGTACTACCGTGGCCTTGGCCTTGGGTGCGCTGGAGCGGAATTTTTTGGTGGCGAGCGTGGGCAGCCAGGCGTCTTTGTCCACGCCCAAGGTCGACTCCATGACCGAACGCGCCAATTTGGTTTTGTTGATGGCGTTG
>CAMDHS010000161.1 GCA_945898115.1 Comamonas sp. lk | reverse complement strand
AATAGTCGCCACCGCCCCCGCTGGCCAGGCTCTCGAATTTGGTGATATTGCGCAAGAAGGCCAGCTTGACCGTGCCCGTGGGCCCGTTACGCTGCTTGGCAATGATGATCTCGGCCACACCGGGCTCTTTGCAGGCCTCTTTGGTGTAGTACTCGTCGCGGTAAATGAACATGATGATGTCGGCATCTTGCTCAATGGCGCCGGATTCGCGCAAGTCGCTCATCATGGGCCGCTTGTCCGGGCGCTGCTCGACGCTGCGGTTGAGCTGCGAGAGTGCAATCACCGGGCATTTCAGTTCGCGGGCCAGCATTTTCAGGCCACGCGAAATTTCTCCCAACTCAGTGGCACGGTTTTCACCGTCGCTGCCGCTGCCGCTCATCAGCTGCAAATAGTCAACCACGATCAGTCCGAGCTGGCCGCACTGGCGGGACAGGCGCCGCGCGTTGGAGCGCAAATCACCCGATGTAAGGCCTGCACTCTCGTCAATGTGCAGCGAGATGGTGCGCAGCTTCTCAATAGCTTCGGACAGGCGCGGCCATTCCTCGTCTGTTAGCCTTCCGGTACGCAAATGGCCCTGGTCGATGCGGCCAATCGAGCCCACGATACGCACAGCCAGCTGTGCCGCACCCATTTCCATTGAGAAAACCGCCACAGGCAAGCCTTCGTTAAGCGCCACGTGTTCAGCGATATTGATGGCCAACGCCGTCTTGCCCATGGACGGGCGCGCCGCCAGCACAATCAGGTCTCCGGCCTGCAAACCGGCTGTCATGCGGTCCAGGTCGTAAAAGCCGGTGGGCACGCCAGTCACGTCATTGGGGTTGTCAGCCATCTCCTGCACCCGGTCGAGCAGCTTGACAACCAGCGTGTCCATGGCCTGAAAGCCGCCGCTGTTGCGCTTGCCCTGCTCGCCGATATTGAAGATCCGTTGCTCGGACTCGTCCACGATCTCGGATACCGGGCGGCCCTTGGTGTTAAAGGCCGTGGTGGCGATTTCGTCGCTGGCGGCCACCAGCTTGCGCAAAATAGAGCGGTCGCGGACGATTTCGGCATAACGGCGGATATTGCTGGCGCTGGGCACGTACTGGGCCAGCGAGTTGAGGTAGCTCAAGCCCCCGACTTCGTCGGCGCGGCCCTGACTTTGCAGGTGCTCAAACACGGTAATGACGTCGGCCGGGCGGTTGGAGTTGACCAAGGTGCCAATGGCGGCATAAATTAAGCGGTGTTCATAGCGGTAGAAATCGCCATCGGCCAGGATGTCGCCCACCCGGTCCCAGGCCTCGTTGCTCAGCAAGAGGCCGCCAATCACGCTGGACTCACCCTCAATCGAGTGCGGCGGAATGCGCAGCTGCGCTACCTGGCGGTCGGCCACAAAGTCGTCCGGAATGGAAATATCGTCTTGCATCGTTGTTCCTGTTTCGCGCCTTCAATCGAACGTCTTGCCGCTTTGACGGATCAGGGCCAGCGACGAAGGGTCGCAAGCACCAATAGAAAAGCCGCAAGGGCGGGCCCTGGCGGCTTTTCAAGCTTATCGCACAGTGCCACCGCATTACGGCGCCATTGTGACCTTCTGGCTGACCTTCTGGCGAGGGTCGCTTGCGTTTAGGCGGACTCTCCGTACACGGAAACGGTGATCTCAACCACCACGTCGGTGTGCAAAGCCACGCTGACCGTGTTGTCACCCACGATTTTCACAGGACCGTGGGGCATGCGAACATTGGATTTCACGACCTTGTAACCGGCCTTGACCAGCTCTTCAGCGATGTCGGCATTGGTGACCGAACCAAACAGACGTCCATCCACGCCGGCCTTTTGGGTCAGCTTGATGGTGGTGCCAGCGAGCTTTTCGCCCAATTTCTGGCATTCGGCCAGCTTGCCTGCAGCCGCTTTTTCGAGTTCGATGCGACGGGCTTCGAATTCGGCCTTGGCCGCTTCGGTAGCACGACGGGCACGACCCGTTGGGATCAGAAAGTTACGGGCATAGCCGTCTTTGACCTTGACGATTTCGCCGAGGTTACCGAGGTTCACGACCTTGTCGAGCAGAATGATTTGCATGGGTCAGGTCTCCTTAGATCTTGTGCTGGTCGCTGTAAGGCAGCATCGCCAGGAAGCGAGCGCGCTTAATAGCGGTGTTGAGTTGGCGCTGGAAAATGGCGCGAGTGCCGGTCAGGCGTGCGGGAATGATTTTGCCGTTTTCAGCGATGAAGTCGCGCAAGGTGTCGATGTCCTTGTAGTCAATTTCTTCGACGCCGGTCACGGTAAAGCGGCAAAAGCGCTTGCGCTTGAACAGCAGGGACTGGGTATTGCGCTTGGGGCGCTTGTCTTTGTTGAATTTCTTGAACGTGGCCATAAAGCCTCCTAAAACTAATCTGGTAAAAAATCTTGTACGTGCAAAACAAGCGATTTGCTGCGGGATGCATTGGCGAGGAATCCCTCGAACCTCCAGTGGCTGCCGATGGCCTGTCTGGCCAGCCGCTCGGCCACCGAACCAAATGCCATGGCTTTCAAACTGGTAGCCACCTGTCTATTACCGCCTGCCTCAACCGCTTCGGACGCATGGTCCAGAACCAGATTCAAAGCCGGTACGCCTGCTGGCGTAAATCTCAGGGCTTGCGCCTCTGTGATCGATGCAGTGATTACCAGTGAATTGACAGCCACACCCTTTCGCGCTTCGTCGTTTTAGCGAGGTGTTTAGGCCTGGTACTCAGCCTGTTGCGTCTTGCGCGCGTCTTCACGCTCGACCGTTTTCATCATGGAAGATGGGCCGGTGTCTGCTTTCTTCTTGAGGACGGTCAGGTGGCGCAACACAGCGTCATTGAACTTGAACGCGTGCTCGAGTTCGGCCATAACGGCTTGGTCGGCTTCAATGTTCACGCACAGGTAGTGGGCTTTGGCGAGCTTGTTGATCATGTAGACCAATTGGCGGCGACCCCAGTCTTCCACGCGGTGGATTTTTCCGCCGCCGGCAGTGATCATGCCCTTGTAACGCTCCAGCATGGCTGGAACTTGCTCGCTCTGATCCGGATGGATCATGAGAATGATTTCGTAGTGACGCATTGATACTCCTTTTGGATAAGCCCACAGCGGGGCCAGAAAAAGCCGCCTCCAGCGTCTAAGTGGAGTGCGGCAAGGCGAAGCCCGCAATTATAGCCCGGCGCAGCGCGGCCATCCTAGCCGGTGCTGGAGATGCGCTGCCCGGCGCGCGTCACCAGGCTTATCAACACGGTAGCGGCAATGCCTGCGGGCACACCAAACACCCCGGCTGACACAGGCTGAATTCCCCACCACAGCGTGCCGCCCCAGCCAGAGAACAGGCCTTGCAGGGCCGGCAGATTGCTCGCCATGTAATACAGCGTAACGCCTAGGCCCGCCAGCATTCCCCCTACCGCGCCCGCCCGGGTCGCACCCGACCAGAAGATACCCAGCACCATGGCTGGCACCAGGCCAGCCGCGGCCAATGAAAACGAGGCCGCCACCAAATACAGGATGCCGGCCGGGCGCTGCGCGGCCGCGTAGGCCGCCAGCAAAGCCACCAGCAGCAGCGCAAACTTGGACCACCTTACGGGTCGCATGGCTTTGGCCTTGTTACCTTCGCCTTCAAATACGAGATCATGGGCCAGGGCGTTGCCGATGGTCAGCAACAGGCCGTCCGCAGTGGACAGCGCAGCAGCCAGGCCCCCTGCGGCCACCAAAATGGAAAAAATGGCGGGCAAACCGCCAATTTCCGCACTGGCCAGCATCACCAGATCAGCGCCTATCTTTAGCTCCGAGAACTGCAATATCCCGTCGCCATTGACATCGGACACGGCCAACAGCGAGGGGTCGCGCGACCATTGGGCGATCCAGGTCGGCAGGCTATCCATGGGCTGGCCCACCAGATGGGCCATGATTTCGTACTTCACCAAGACCGCGAGCGCGGGCGCGGCCAGGTACAGAAAGGCAATGAACAACAGCGACCAGGCGACCGACTCGCGCGCCTGCGCCACATTAGGCGTGGTGAAGTAGCGCGTCAGCAAGTGGGGCAGGCCCGCAGTTCCGACCATCAAGCAAAACATCAGGGCCAAGAAATTGGCGCGGGAACTGTTGAAGGCTTCTTTTTCAGTGGGTGAGCCATCCGGTTCACCGGCGAAGGCCTGCGCGTGGGGCGGCATGCCTCCCAGGGGCTGGGCGCGACTCCGGTTTTCAGCCAGCTGGCGGGTCCAGAGTTCGCGGGCCGAAGCGGCATCTTTGGGCACCGCTGCTATTTGGCGGCGCAAGGCCATGGCGCGGGTGTCGTCGGCCACGGTGTCACCTAGCTCGTGCAATTGGCGGCGCAGCTCCATGCGCTCAATGCGCATCGCCAACTCCACGTCCTGGAGCTTTTGCTCTAACGCTTCGGCGCGCTGCGCGTAGATCGCCAGCACTTGCTGCTCGGCGGGAGAGGCCTGGATTTGGTGCTCCATTTCAGCAATCTTGGGCAACTGCTGGCCATAGGCCAAGGCGGCAAAGGGGTTACCCAACTGCTGATAGGACAACCACGACACCGGCAGGGTAAAGGCCAGGATGATGACCACGTACTGCGCCACCTGCGTCCAAGTAACCGCCCGCATGCCGCCCAAAAAGGAACACACCAGCACGCCGCCCAAGCCCAGCAAAATGCCGATTTCAAAATGCAGACCGGTCAGGCGCGAGGTAATCAGGCCCACGCCGTATATCTGCGCCACCACATAGGTAAACGAACACAAAATCGCAGCACTCGCCGCAATGCGGCGCGGCCAGCGCCCGCCAAAGCGCAGCGCAAAGTAGTCGGGCAAGGTGTACAAATTGAGTTGGCGCAGATAAGGCGCCACGAGCAGTGCCACCAGGCAAAAGCCGCCCGTCCACCCCAGCACATAGGCCAGGCCCCCGGGCTGGTCGCCAATGCCGGAAAAACCCTGCAAGTACAGCCCGCCTGAGAGGCTGATGAATGAGGCAGCGCTCATCCAGTCGGCGGCCGTGGCCATGCCGTTGTACATGGCCGGAATGCGCCGCCCTGCAACGTAATACTCTTGGGCGTTAGCGGTGCGGCCATAGACGCCAATGCCCGCGTACAGCACCAGAGTGACCGACAAAAATATGCCGGCGATCCAGACCTTGGGCAAGCCGGCCTGCTCCGCCAGACCCAAGCCGATCAGGCACACCAGCAAGACCGCCACATAAGTGCCAAAACGCCGGTGGATGTGCCCTGCGTAAGCGGACAGCGTCGCCGCAGTTTCAGGGTCTTGGGCGTCATCTTGGCGGTTCTTGCGCCAGGCGAAAAGAACGAGGATCGCGATGAACACCGCCACGGACCCTTGCGCTGCAAACCAAAAGCCCACCGGCCAGCCGGCCACCACGGCTTGCAAATCGCGAACAAAAAACACCACTCCAAAAGACGCCGCAAACCACAGGGCAAGCAAGACGGCATGCAGCCGCCACGAGCCCCGGGTCTGCCTCGCTTTCATCGGGCGGCGAGTTGTTGCCAGGTGGCGATCACCGAGTCTGGATTGAGAGATATCGACGAGATGCCCTGCTCATCCAACCAGAGGGCAAAGTCTGGATGGTCGCTAGGGCCCTGGCCGCAGATGCCGATGTACTTGCCCTGCGCCTTGCAAGCCGTAATCGCCATGCTGATGAGCGCCTTGACCGCCGGGTCGCGCTCGTCAAAGTCAGCTGCGAGCAACTCCATGCCGGAATCGCGGTCCAGGCCCAGGGTGAGCTGGGTCAGGTCATTCGAGCCGATCGAGAAGCCGTCAAAGTAGGCCAAAAACTCATTGGCCAAAATCGCGTTGCTCGGAATCTCGCACATCATGATGAGCTTGAGGCCGTCGCGCCCGCGCTCCAGGCCGTGGCGCGCCAGCAGCTCGGTGACCTTGCGGGCCTGCTCCAGCGTGCGCACAAAAGGCACCATGACCTGCACATTGTCCAGGCCCATGTCTTTGCGCACGCGTTTGATGGCTTCGCATTCCATGGCAAAGGCCTCGCCAAAATCAGCACTTACATAGCGCGCCGCGCCCCGGAAGCCCAGCATGGGGTTTTCTTCTTTGGGCTCGTAGCGGCTGCCGCCAATAAGCTTGCGGTATTCGTTGCTCTTGAAGTCTGAAAGACGCACGATCACCGGCTTGGGCCAAAAGGCGGCAGCAATGGTGGCCACGCCTTCGGCCACGCGGTCTACATAAAACGCCCGAGGTGAGGCATGGCCGCGCGCCACCGATTCGACCGCTTTTTTCAGGTCCGCGTCGATATTGGGGTAGTCCAGAATCGCTTTGGGGTGCACGCCAATGTTGTTGTTAATGATGAATTCAAGCCGCGCCAAGCCCACGCCTTGGTTGGGCAACTGGCAAAAGTCAAAGGCGAGCTGTGGGTTGCCCACGTTCATCATGATCTTGACGGGAATCTCGGGCATCAGGCCGCGCTGCACTTCCGAGATTTCGGTCTCCAGCAAGCCGTCGTAAATGAAGCCGGTGTCACCCTCGGCGCAGCTCACTGTGACCAGCATGCCTTCTTTGAGCGCCTCGGTGGCGTGGCCGCAACCAACCACCGCCGGAATACCCAGCTCGCGCGCAATGATGGCGGCGTGGCAGGTGCGCCCGCCTCGGTTGGTCACGATGGCAGAGGCGCGCTTCATGACCGGTTCCCAGTTCGGGTCGGTCATGTCGGTCACCAGCACGTCACCGGCCTGCACCGTGTCCATTTCGCTGATGTTGTGGACGATGCGCACCGGGCCGGTGCCGATTTTTTGCCCAATGGCGCGGCCTTCGACCAGCACGGCGGCACGGCCCTTGAGCTTGTAGCGGTATTCCACCGCGTTGGCGGCCTGGCTTTTGACGGTCTCAGGGCGCGCTTGCAAGATATATATCTCGCCGTCGATGCCGTCTTTGCCCCATTCGATGTCCATGGGCCGGCCGTAATGGTCTTCAATCACCAGCTCATAGCGGGCGA
>CAMDHS010000160.1 GCA_945898115.1 Comamonas sp. lk | reverse complement strand
GACGGCTACACCGTCAAGTGGGAGCGCCATACCGAATTCACCCGCTACTCGATAGTGCAGCAGTTGCCGTCGTCCGACCTCATGCACAGCGCAGCCGATCTTGGCGCCCAGCTTGCTTTGCCGCCGGAGTGGCTGCGCCGCATTCCCGGCCCCACGGTGGCGGCGGTGGCACTGGCCATGGTGCACGGCGACTTGGCGCAGGGCGGCGATTTGATGGATCAGGCGGGCCACTGGCTGGGGGGCGGGCAGGTGGTAGCCTCGCTTTTGGGCAACGGACATTCCTGCGCATTTACCGATTTTCGGATTGGGGACGACGGCTTTGAGCGCATGCTGGTTGTCGCACCCCCGGGCACGAGCCCAGCGCGGGCTGGGCGTATTTCGCAGCGCCTGCTTGAGATTGAGACTTACCGCTTGATGGCCCTTCGTGGCCTGCCGGTGGCCAAAGAGCTCGGGCCCATGCTGGCAAAGGCTGAAAGCGCGCTCTCGGGCACCACTGCGCGCCTGGAGAACAAATCGGCGTCTGACCAAGAACTGCTCGATGAACTGGTGGCCCTGGCCGCACGCGTGGAACGCGCCATTGCCCAACACAGCTACCGCTTCTCGGCCACCCAGGCCTACTACACGCTGGTGGGCCAGCGCATTGCCGAATTGCGTGAAAAAGTGGTGCCTGGCACCCAGACGATTGGTGAATTCATGCAGCGCCGCCTCTCACCCGCCATGGCCACGGTGGCGGCTACTGCCCAGCGCCTGGCCACCTTGTCCGAGCGGGTGTCGCGCACGAGCGCGCTGCTGCGCACCCGGGTAGACATTGCCACAGAAATCCAAAACCAGCAGCTCTTAGAAAAACTCACCCGCGGCCAAGAAATGCAGCTACGGCTGCAAACCACAGTCGAGGGGCTGTCGATTGCGGCCATCTCGTATTACGTGGTCAGCCTGCTGTACTACGGTGCCAAGGCCCTGAAGTTTTCTGGCCTGCCGGTCAATCCCGACATCGCCGTCGGCGCCGTGATGCCACTGGTGCTGTGGGGCGTGTGGCGCATGACTCGGCGCATCCACGCGGCCTTGCAGCCTAAATAAGCGGGCCCTGCGGGCGGATTGGCCCGCCTTAGCGCGCGCCGTAGCCCATGGTCTGCGGCAGCCACAGCACGATTTGTGGGAAAAACGTCATGGCCAGCAGCAGCGCCAGCAGCATGAGCAGAAAGGGCCAGCCCTCGCGCATCATTTCGCCAATGGGGATGCCGGTCAGCGCCTTGGTCACAAACAGCAGCATGCCAAAGGGCGGGTGGATCAGGCCAATCATCATGTTCAGGACGACGAGCACGCCAAAGTGCACTAGGTCTACGCCCAGCAGCTTGGCCGCAGGCAAGAGCATAGGCACAAACACCAGCAGCAGCACCGACACATCCAAAAAGCAGCCCAGCACCAAAAACAGCAGGTTCACCAGCAGCAAAAACTGGATTTGTGAGAGATGCATACTTGATACCCACTGCGCCATGGCCTGGGGCACGCCTTCGGCAGTGAGCGCGTAATTGAGCATGAAAGAGCCCGCCAATATCAGCGTGATGACCGCGCTGCCACGCGCCGACTCCAGCACCACGGCCCAAAAACCCCGCCAGTCCAGCGCGCGAAACACCAGGGTGGACAACACCAGCGCATGCAAGGCAGCCACAGCGGCGGCTTCGGTGGGCGTGAACGCGCCAGAATAAATACCCCCCAGCAGCACGATGGGCATGGACAAAGGTAGGGCGCCGCGAAAGGCCAGACCCGCCCATTCTGAGCGGGGCACCGGTACCTCGCGCGGCATATTGCGCCGCACCGCAATCCAGTGCACCACCAGCATCATCAAGCCGGCCATCAAAAAGCCGGGCACCACGCCGCCCAAAAACAGCGCGCCCACCGAGGTGCCCGAGACCATGGCGTAAATCACCATGGGAATGGACGGCGGAATGATGGGCCCCAGCGTGGCGCTGGCCACCACCACCGCGCCGGCAAAGCCGCGCGAATACTCCGGTTTCTTCAGCATCTGCCGGATGGTGACCAAGCCGGGGCCGGCCGCGTCGGCAATGGCGCTGCCGCTCATGCCCGAAAAAATGACGCTGACCAAAATGTCCACCTGCGCCAGGCCGCCGCGCATGCGGCCTACCAAAATGCGGCAGAAGTCAAAAATCCGCTCGCTCACCGTGCCCGCGTTCATCAGGTTGGCGGCGAACACAAACAAGGGCACGGCCAGCAGCACGTAGCTGTTGTACAGACCGTTGCTCACCTGTTCGGCCGCCAGCCCCAGATCTTGGTGCGTGGCCAGCAAATAGCCAATGCCCGCGGCCAGCATGCCAAAGCCAATCGGCATGCGCAGCAGCAAAGTAGCCACCAGCACGCCCACCAAAACCAGCATGCCAACGCTCATGGTGCGCCGCTCATAGCCGCAACTCGGCGTCTAGCCCGCGCCCTTGCACGGCTTGCACTATGGCCCAGGCGCTGCGCGCGCCCACGGCCACCAAGAGCATCACAAAAGGCAGGTAAATCCACATAAAAGAGATGCCCAGCACCGGCGATCCCTCGCGGCCCATAAAGTGCACATAGTCCCAGCTGGCGGGCAGGGCTACGCAGGCCAGGCCACCCACCAGCAGATTGCCCACAATGCGCATGGCCTGGCGGGTGCGCCGATTGGCGCTATTCCACAGCAGGTCAAACACCACGTGCTCGCGCTCGGGCACCACCCAGGCCGCAGTCCACAAAATCACCCACAGGTACAAGATGACGGCAGCCTCGTCGGTCCAGGGCAGCGGTTTATTGAAGCCAAAGCGCGCGGTGATCTGGACGATGAAGACGCCAAACAAGGCCAAAAACAGCAGGCCTGAAACCGTGCTGGTGGCCCGGCGCCAAGCCTGGCCCAACCGGGCGGCCCAGCTTGCTGGCGGGGGTATTGCAGCCATGCAGTTTGGCGTGGAGCGGCGGCGGCGAACGGCGGCTTAGCGGACTGCGTTGATGCGCTCCACCAGCCCGGCCGGCCAGGCCTTGGCATAGTCCGAGTTTTGGTAGCTTTGCTGCACCGATTTGTGAAAGGCGTCCAGGTCGGGCGTGGTGATTTGCAGGCCTTCCTTGCGGAAAAACTCCACGATTTGCGCCTCTTCCTTGATACGGTTTTCGTTGTTGTAAGCAGCGGCAGCTTGCGCGGCGGCCGTTACTTTTTGGCGCTGGGCGGGCGTCATGGCGGCCAGGCTTTTGTTGGAAATGGCGATAAACAGGCTGTCCACCAAATGGCTGGTCAGCACGATTTGCTTGGTCACTTCATAAAACTTGGCGGCGCGCACCGAGGGCAGGGGATTGTCTTGGCCGTCAATCGTGCCGGTTTTCAGGCCCAGATACACCTCGCCAAAAGCCAGCGGCGTGGCCGTGGCGCCCAGGGCCTCACCCAAAAACAGCCACTCTTTGGAGCCGGGCATGCGCAGCTTGACGCCCTTGAGGTCGGCTGGCGTTTTGACGTTGCGCACCTCGCGCAAATTGAGCTGGCGCGTACCCAAATAGGCGGTGGCCAGTGGCGTGACGTCCATTTTCTCGGACACCAGCTTGAACATCTCGGCGCCAATCGGACCCTGGAAAATCTTTTGCTGCTGCGCCGGGTCACGCACCATGTAGCCTGCCGTAAACACCGAAAACGCCGGCACAAACTTGGCCATGTCAAAGGACGACAGGGTGCTCAATTCCAGGTTGCCGCGCGCCATGGCGGCGGATTCGGCGCCCTGCTTGAACAGGCTGGCGTTGAGGTTGATCTGCACGTCAAACTCGCCGGGCGTGCTTTTTTCCAGGTTGTCCTTGAACACGGTCCACATCTTGGCGTGCCAGTCTTCGGGCACGGCCGGGCTGGAAATGCGTAAAACCACCTTGCTTTGTGCCAGCACGGGCAGGGCGCTGGCGCCCAGGGCAGCGGTGGCTGCCAGCATGCGGCGGCGGCTCAGGGTGGGCGTGGCTGGGTTTTGCATGTCTTGTCTCCGTCTTTATGGAATGTGTTGCCGCTTTGGCGCGACTATTGTGTCAGTAGGCCAGCGCCTCTAATAGCTCGGTCTCAATCGCGATCTGGGTTTTGTTGTGCTGCAACTGCGCGCCGTGGACCAAAAAGGTGTCGTCCACCCGCTCGCCCAGGGTGGCGACTTTGGCCAGTTGCACCTCTACCTGGTGGCGCGCTAGCACCAGTGCGATCGAATACAAGAGGCCGGGCCGGTCGCTGGCCGAGATATTGAGCAGCCAGTTTTGCGCCTTCTCGTCTGGGCGCAGTGTGACGCGCGGCGCAATCGGAAAGCTTTTGACCCGGCGCGACACCCGGCCTTTGGACGGTTTGGGCAGCGTATCAGCCTTGGCAATGGTCAGTGCCAACTCGGTCTCCAGCATGCTGCTCAGCGCCTGGTAATGCTCTTCCATGCCGGCCGATGTCACCACCTCAAAGGTGTCAAGTGCATAGCCGGTTTGCGTGGTGTGAACCCGAGCGTCCACGATGCTAAAAGACGCTTGGTCAAAATAGCCACAGATGCGGGCAAACAAATCAGGCTGGTCCGGCGTGTAGACCAGCACTTGCAGGCCTTCGCCAATGGTGGAGCGGCGCGCGCGAACCACCGGCGTAGCGGTTTGCACATGGCGTGAGAGCTGCTTGGTGTGCCAGGCGATGTCGGCGGCCTCGTGGCGCATGAAATAGCTCACGTCCAGCGTGGCCCACAGCGCCTTGTGCGCCTCAAAGGGCAGGGCGTAGAGCGCCAGGTTGATCAGGGCTTCGCGCTTGCGGCTTTCCACTTCGGCGTCGGCGTCGGGGGCACGGCCGCCGAGCACGCGCATGGTGTAGCGGTACAGGTCTTCGAGCAGCTTGCCCTTCCAGGCGTTCCACACCTTGGGCGAGGTGCCACGGATATCAGCCACGGTGAGCAGGTAGAGGGCGGTCAGATTGCGCTCGTTGCCCACGCGCTGGGCAAATTTCGCGATCACCGCGCTGTCGCTCAGGTCCGACTTTTGCGCGATCCGACTCATGGTCAGGTGTTCGGCCACCAAAAACTCGATCAACGCGGTGTCTTCAGCGTTGATGCCGTGTTGCTTGCAAAAGCGCCGGGCCTCCACACAGCCCAGTTCGGAATGGTCGCCGCCGCGCCCTTTAGCAATGTCGTGGAAGAGGGCGGCCACATACAGCAGCCAGGGCTTGTCCCAGCCCGAGGCCAGTTGCGAGCAAAACGGGTATTCATGCGCATGCTCGACGATAAAAAAGCGGCGCATAGTGCGCAGCACCGTCAAGATGTGCTGGTCTACCGTGTAGACGTGGAACAGGTCATGCTGCATTTGCCCGACGATGCGCCTAAACACCCACAAATAGCGGCCCAAGACCGAAGTCTGGTTCATCAAACGCATGGCGTGGGTAATGCCGCCAGGCTGCATCAGGATGGACATAAAGGTGGCGCGGTTGACCGGGTCGCTGCGAAACGCGCTGTCCATCAGGCCGCGCGCGTTGTACAGCGCGCGCAGGGTGCGGGCGGACAAGCCCTTGACGCCTACCGTGGTTTGGTAGAGCAAAAAGGTTTCCAAAATCGCGTGCGGCTCGCGCTGGTATAGGTCGTCGCTGGCTACGTCGAGCATGCCGACTTTGTCGTTAAAACGTTCGTTGATGGGGCGCAGCGCGTGGGTCGAGGGGTTGAGCCGCTCTTCGATATTCATCAGCAAAATCAGGTTGAGCTGGGTTACCGCCTTGGCCGCCCAGTAGTAGCGCTTCATCAGCGCCTCGCTGGCGCGCACCATGGTGCGGGTGACCCCAGGGCTACTACTGCCGCTGCTGGTGGCCACATAGCCAAAGGACTCGGCCACCGGCGTTTGCAGGTCAAACACCAGCCGGTCTTCGCGCCGCTTGGCGGTGGCGTGCAGGCGCGCGCGTATCAAAAACAAGAGCGATTCATTGCGCTGGATTTGCTGCACTTCAAACGCGGTGGCAAGACCGCCTTGCGCCAAATCAGCCCAGTTTTGGCCCAAGCGCGCGGCCTTGGCCACCCACAAGATGGCCTGCAGGTCGCGAATGCCACCGGGCGACTCTTTGCAATTAGGTTCTAGCGAATACGGCGTGTCTTCAAACTTGGTGTGGCGCTGGCGCAGCTCCAGCGTTTTGGCCACAAAAAAGGCCTTGGGGTCTAACGCCGCAAAGAATGCGGTTTTGAATTGCTCCACCAGACTGGCGTCGCCCGCTACCAGGCGGCATTCCAGCAGCGCGGTTTGCACCGTCACGTCTTTGCTGGCTTCGCTCACGCAGTCGGGCAGGGTGCGCACGCTCGAACCAATCTCCAGCCCCGCGTCCCAGCAGCTGCCAATGAACAGTTCTACGCGCTGCGACAGCGCTGCGTCGTCCTGCGCGCCTTCGGGCAGCAGCACCAGCACGTCCACGTCGGAATACGGAAACAGTTCGGCCCGGCCATAGCCGCCCACGGCCAGCAGGGCGCAGGGCGCCGCCAGGCCGGACTGGGTCCACAGCTTGCTTAGAAGTTCGTCGGCCAGGCTTGATAGCTGGCGCAGGACCTTGTGGATGCCGCGCGGAGAAAAGCCCGGCGCCTGCAGGCGCTGCAGGATTTGCGCTTTTTGCGCGCGGTAGGCGGCGCGCAGCACCTGCAAATCGTTCATGGGCACGGGTAAGGGGGCGCCGCCGGGCAGACTCAGGCGCTGACGAAGGCGGGAATGGGCGGGCTGCCCGCAGACAGCGTCAGCACCTCATAGCCGCTGGGCGTAACCAGCACCGTGTGCTCCCACTGCGCCGAAAGCGAACGGTCTTGGGTGACGATGGTCCAGCCGTCTTTTTCGGGGCCTTCCTTGATTTCCTTGCGCCCGGCGTTGATCATGGGCTCGATCGTGAAAGTCATGCCTTCGACCAATTTTTCCAGGGTGCCAGGGCGGCCGTAGTGCAGCACTTGTGGCTCTTCATGGAAGACCTGACCAATGCCGTGGCC
>CAMDHS010000159.1 GCA_945898115.1 Comamonas sp. lk | reverse complement strand
CAGACGGCCCAAACCAGCGGCTCCACAGGGCTTGTGCGGCGCTCATGCGGTCATCTCCATCACGGTGCCTTGGGCCAGCGCTAGTTCTGCTACGGATTCGCAAAACACTTCGGCCCGGTGCGCGTAATCGCGAAACATGTCAAAGCTGGAGCAGGCTGGCGACATCAGCACTGCATCGCCCGCGTGCGCTTGCGCATTGGCCAGCGCCACGGCGCGTTCCATCGATTCGGCGTCCAAGAGCGCCACGCCGGTATCCGTCAAGGCCTGGCGGATCAGCGGGGCGTCGCGGCCGATCAACACCAAGGCGCGCACAAATCGACGCACCGGTGCGGCCAGCGGCTGGAAGTCTTGGCCCTTGCCTTCGCCACCCAAAATCAGCACCAGACGGCGGTCTTCACCCAAGCCATTGAGGGCAGCCACGGTGGCGCCCACGTTGGTGCCTTTGCTGTCGTCAAAAAATTCCACGCCGTTCAAGGTGCCTACGTGCTGCACCCGGTGCGGCTCGCCCCGGTATTCGCGCAGGCCAAACAGCATGGGGCCCAGCGCGCAATTGGCGGCGCTGGCCAGGGCCAGGGCGGCTTGCGCATTGCTGGCGTTGTGGCGACCGCGAATGCGCAAGGCCTCCATAGGCAGTAGGCGCTGGATGTGCACTTCAGGTACTTCGTAAATAGTTGCCCCCACGCTTGCCACTGCGTGTGCTGCGCTGCCCCCCGAGGGGGCTGCCGCGCCTTGGGGCGGCCCGGCGGCGCGGCGTCGCGGTTTGATGGTCTCGTCCGCATCTTGCGCTCGCACCAGCCAGACCATGCCCCCTGTGTCCTCCAGCCCATAGTCGCCCGGTCGCTGCGGCTGGGTCAGCCCAAAGGTAAGGTGAGCGCGCTCTACCAAGCGCTGTTTGACGCGCACCGGGGCGGGCAACATGGCCATCACTGCGGCGTCGTCGCGGTTGAGCACCATCAGCGTGTTGGCGCCAAAGATACGGGCTTTGGCGGCGGCGTAATGGGCCAGATCGGGGTGCCAGTCCAGGTGGTCTTGGCTGATGTTGAGCACGGTGGCAGCGGTGGGTTCAAAGCCTTCGGCCGCGTCGAGCTGAAAGCTGGAGAGCTCAAGCACCCAGACTTGGGGCAGGGCGGCGTCGGCCAGCACTTGCGCCAGGGTGTCGAGCAGCGTGGGGCCGATATTGCCGGCCACGGCCACGGTTTTGCCGGCAGCGCGCACCAGTTCGCCAGTGAGGGCGGTTACGGTGGTTTTGCCGTTGGTGCCGGTCACGGCCAGCACGGCGGGTTGGTAGGCTTGGCTAGTCTCCAAGGTTTTGAGCGCGTGGGCAAACAGGCTGAGTTCGCCGCCCACCCACAAGCCCAGCGCCCGCGCGGCGTCCAGCAGCGGCGCAGTTTGATGAGGCGCCAAGCCCGGGCTGGCAAACACGGCGCGCACGTCGCTGCCATCGATCCAGCTGGCGTCAAAAGCCCCGTGCACCAAGCGGGCGGCGGGCACGGATACGGCCAGCGCGGCGGCTTGTGGCGGCGCGGCGCGGTTGTCCAACACGGTCACTTGTGCGCCTTGGCCCGCGCACCAGCGCGCCATGGCCAGGCCCGAGGCGCCCAGGCCCAGGACCAGGATGTGTTGACCGTGCAGCGTGTGTTCCATCAGCGCAGCTTCAAGGTTGACAGGCCGACCAGGCACAGCAGCATGGTGATGATCCAAAAACGCACGACCACCTGCGTCTCTTTCCAGCCCAGCTTCTCAAAGTGGTGGTGCAAGGGCGCCATCTTGAAGAGGCGTCGGCCTTCACCGAAACGCTTGCGCGTGTACTTGAAGTAGGTCACCTGCGCCATCACCGACAGCGCTTCGACCACAAACACGCCGCCCATGATGGCCAGCACAATTTCTTGGCGCACGATAATGGCCACCGTGCCCAGCGCCGCGCCCAGCGCGAGCGCGCCCACGTCGCCCATGAACACTTGCGCCGGGTGGGTGTTGAACCACAAGAACGCTAGGCCAGCGCCGGCCATGGCCGCGCAAAAAACCAGCAGCTCGCCTGCGCCCGGAATGTGGGGCAAGAACAGGTATTTGGAAAACACCACATTGCCCGTCACATAGGCAAACACGCCCAGGGCAGAGGCCACCATCACCACCGGCATGATGGCCAGGCCGTCCAGGCCGTCGGTCAGGTTCACCGCGTTGCTCGAACCCACGATCACCAAGTAGGTCAGCACCACAAAACCCAGCACCCCCAGCGGGTAGCTGATTTCTTTGAAAAAGGGCAACAACAAACCGGCCTTGGGCGGCAGGTTGACGTCAAAGCCTGAGCGGACCCAGTTGTAAAACAGCTCCAGCACGCGCGCGTTCGATATTTCGGAGATGCTAAATACCAGGTAGAGCGCGGCCAGCACGCCAATGAGCGACTGCCAGAAATACTTCTCGCGCGAGCGCATGCCTTCGGGGTCTTTGTTGACCACTTTGCGCCAGTCGTCCACCCAGCCGATGGCGCCAAAGGCCAGAGTCACCACCAACACGATCCAGACAAAGCGGTTGGACAAGTCAGACCACAGCAGCGTGGCGCTGGCAATCGAGATCAAAATCAGTACACCGCCCATGGTGGGCGTGCCGCTTTTTGCCAGGTGGCTTTCCATGCCGTAGCTGCGAATCGGCTGGCCAATTTTGAGCGCGCGCAGGCGCCGGATCACGGCGGGGCCTGCGGCCAGGCCAATCAGCAGCGCAGTGAGCGCGGCCATGACGGCGCGAAAGGTCAGGTACTGGAACACGCGCAAAAACCCCCACTCGGAGTTTTGCGCCTGCAGCCACTGCGCCAGACTTAGCAACATGCGGTTTCTCCTGGAGCGGGCTGGGCTGCAGCAGCGGCGGGTGCGGTGGCAAGGGCTTGCAGTGCGGCCACGGCGCGCTCCATGCGCATAAAGCGAGAGCCTTTCACCAGCACGCTGGCTGCAGTCGCCAGTGCCGGCTTGAGTGCAGCGCACAGCGCGTCCATGTCCGCAAAATGCTGCGCGGCGCCACCAGCGGCGTTAAAGGCGGCCACGGCCGATTGGCTGAGTTCGCCGGTCGCCAGCAAACGCTCGATACCCAGCTGCTGCGCATACGCGCCAGCCTCGGCATGGAATTGCGGGCCTTGGCTGCCGACTTCGCCCATGTCGCCCAGCACCAGGAGGCGCGGGCCGGGCAGGTCGTGCAGCACTTCGATGGCGGCGCGCACCGAGTCGGGGTTGGCGTTATAGGTATCGTCTACCACGGTGACGCTGCGACCGGCCAGCGTGATGGAAAAAGCACGCGAACGGCCCTTGACCGGCATAAAGGCCTGCAGGCCGCGTTCTACGGTTGCGCCAGGCACACCGGCGGCCAGCGCGCAGGCGGCAGCCGCCCAAGAGTTGCGCACATTGTGTTGGCCGGCAATGGCCAGGCGGTAATGCAAGGCTACGGTCTGTCGGGCCACGGTGGCCTGTGCGTCCACCGTCCAGGCGCCGTCCAGCCACTGCGCGCTGCGGCCCACCACGGTGTCGCCAGTGGCGCTGGTGCCAAAACCCAATATGCGGTGTGCGCCAGAGAGTTGCTGCCACAGGCCGGTGTAAGCGTCATCTTGCGGAAATACGGCGCAGCCGTTCTCGGCCAGGGCTGCCAAAACCGCGCCATTTTCCGCGGCCACGGCGTCCACCGTGTGCATGAATTCGAGGTGCTCGCGCTGCGCGTTGTTGACCAAGGCCACCGTGGGCTGGGCCAGTGCGGCCAGCGCGGCAATTTCGCCAGGGTGGTTCATACCCAGCTCGACCACGGCAATGCGGTGGTGCGCGCGCAGGCGCAATAGCGTGAGCGGCACGCCGATGTCGTTGTTCAGATTGCCCTGGGTGGCCAGGCTGGCGTCGCCGCTGGCGTGGGCCTGCAAGATGGACGCAACCATTTGCGTCACCGTGGTTTTGCCGTTGCTGCCGGTCACCGCAATCAGCGGCAGGTCAAACTGCGCCCGCCAAGCGCGGGCCAGTTGGCCCAGCGCGGCCTTGGTGTCTGCCACTTCAATGCGCGGCAGGTCAGCGGGCAGCTGCGATGCCGCCAGCCCGCTGCGGCAGATGACAGCCACCGCGCCCTTGGCCTGCGCCTCGTGCAGCATGGCATTGGCGTCAAAGGTGTCGCCCTGCAAGGCAATAAAAAGGTCGCCACTGGCAATGCTGCGCGTGTCGGTGTGCACGCGGGCAATCGGTGTGTTGGCGTCGCCGTGTACGGCTTGCGGCTGGCTGGCGGCATCACCGCTGTTGGCGAGCCACTGCGCCACCTGGCCCAGGGTCATCAGCGTGCTCATGCGCGGGCCTCCGGGCGGGGGCGACGCGCCAGCAGCGCCTGCAATGCATGGTCGCGGTCTGAGAACGCGGTCTTGATGCCGCCTATGTCTTGCGTTTCTTCGTGGCCTTTGCCAGCGACCAAAATCACATCGGCAGGTTTGGCGCGGGCAATGGCATTGGCAATGGCGGCGCCCCGGTCCACGTTCACCTCAGGCTGCGTGTGGCCGGTCAGTCCGGCCAGGATGTGCGAGACGATGGACGCAGGCTTTTCGCTGCGCGGGTTGTCGCTGGTGATCACAATTTGGTCGGCTTTGGCCGCGGCAATCGCACCCATGAGCGGGCGCTTGGCGGCATCGCGGTCGCCGCCGCAGCCAAACACGCACCACAGTTGCCCGCCGCGCTGCGTGGCCGCCGGGCGCAGCGCGTCCAGGGTTTGCGCCAGCGCGTCGGGCGTGTGGGCGTAGTCCACCACGACCAGCGGCGCGCCTTGGCCGCCCAGGCATTCCATGCGACCGGGCACGGCCTGCAGCTGCGCGCACACCGCCACAGCGGCGGCCAAGTCCACGCCCAGAGCGCGCAAGCTGGCCAGCACGCCCAAAAGGTTTGCCACGTTGTAGCTGCCAATCACCTGGCTTTGCAATACCAGCACTTGATCACCCTCGACCACCTCAAAGCGCAAGCCGACGCCGGTCAGCTCGATGTTTTGCGCGCGCAGTCGGGCGCTGGTGTAGCTCATGGAATTGGTCCACACATCAAGCGAAGGCTGGCTTTGGAGTAGCGCGTCTGCCAGTTCTGCGCCTTTGGCGTCGTCGATATTGATCACCGCGCTTTGCAGACCAGGCCATGCAAACAGGCGGCGCTTGGCGTCCCAATATGCTTGCATATTGCCGTGGTAGTCCAGGTGGTCTTGCGTCAGGTTGGTGAACACTGCCACCCGAATCTTCAGACCGTTGATACGGCCTTCTTCAATGCCGATGGACGAGGCCTCAAGCGCGCAGGCGCGCAGGCCGTCATTCACAAACTGATGCATGTAGCCGTGCAGTGACACGGCGTCGGGCGTGGTCATGCCGGTGGCGTGCAGCGTGGCCAGGGGATGGTTTGCTACGCCACGGGCCAGGGCGCCGACTTGGAGCGGCTGGCCCACGCCTAGCGTACCAAGCACGGCGCAGGGCTGCGCCAGGGTGCCGGGCAAGCTGCTCAGCGCCTGCGCCAGCCACCAGGCGGTCGAGCTTTTTCCGTTGGTGCCAGTCACTGCAATCACCGAGAGTTGCTGCGAGGGGTGGTCAAAAAACGCGTCGGCAATCGCGCCGGCGTCGGCTTTCAGGCCGGTGTACGCGGCCACGCGGCCATCCATCGGGCCAAAGGCTTGCAGGCCCCCGGCTTCCACCAGGCAGGCGCCCACACCTTGGCGCAGGGCTTGGGGCACAAACTGGCGCCCGTCCACCACCGCGCCGGGTGTGGCCACAAAGCCGTCACCTGCGCCCAGGCTGCGGCTGTCACTGCCCAGGGTGCCTGTCACGTGCGTCCGCAGCCACTGGGCGGCTTGTTGGGGTGTGTTGAGCTGCAGGGCCATCAAAAGCTCTCCTGCACCGCGTTGGCCACAATTTGCGGCTTGATGGCGATGTCGGGTTGCACGCCCATCACCCGCAAGGTTTGCTGTACGGTTTCACTGAACACGGGGGCAGCCACTTCGCCGCCAAAGTACTTGCCCGCAGTGGGCTCGTCGAGCATTACGCCCACCACAATGCGCGGCTGGTCGATGGGCGCCATGCCGACAAACCAACTGCGGTATTTGCGGTTGCCTTCGCTGCCGTAGCCCTTGCCCTGTTGTTTGTAAGCGGTGCCCGATTTGCCACCTACCGAATAGCCGGCGGTCTGCGCCTTGGGGGCAGTGCCACCTGGGCCTGCGGCCATTTGCAGCATTTGGCGCACTTTGCCGGCGGTGTCGGCGGTAAAGACAGGCACGCCCACGGCGGGGTCGCTACTCTTGAGCAAGGTTGCGCGGATGATCTGGCCGTCATGCGAAAACACGGTGTAAGAGCGCACCATCTGAAACAGCGAGGCCGACAAGCCGTAGCCATAAGAGGCCGTGGCCTGCTCGATCGGGCGCCAGCTCTTGGCCGGGCGCAAGCGGCCCGACACCACGCCAGGAAACTCGACCTGGGGTTTTTGCCCGAAGCCCGCGCCTGAGAAGGTTTCCCACATCTCGCTGGCGGGCAACTGCATGGCGATCTTGGTCGTGCCCACATTGCTCGATACCTTGATCACTTCTTCCACCGTCAAGGCGCCGTGGGGGTGGGAGTCGCGGATGGTGGCGCCAGTAATCGTTACCGAGCCGGGCGACGTGTCGATGATGGTCGACGTTTTGACGCGCCCCGAGTTGAGCGCCAGACCAATGGTGAAGGGCTTCATCACCGAGCCGGGCTCAAAGGTGTCGGTGAGTGCCCGGTTGCGCAGTTGTGCGCCGCTCAGGTTGACACGTTTTTCGGGGTTGTAGCTGGGGTAGTTGGCCAGGGCCAGCACCTCGCCGGTCACGGCGTCAAGCACCACAATGCTGCCGGCCTGGGCGCGGTTGGCCAGCACCGCGTCGCGCAGCTTTTGGTAGGCAAAAAACTGCACCTTGGTGTCGATGCTGAGCTGCAGATCTTTGCCGGCCTCGGGCGGCACGGTCTCGCCCACCTGTTCCACGGCGCGGCCCAGGC
>CAMDHS010000158.1 GCA_945898115.1 Comamonas sp. lk | reverse complement strand
GTTTGAAGTGTGCGACCGCCTGCACGTGATTGCCCACGGCAAGTTGTCACCCTCGGTGGCTACGGCGCAGGCCACGGTAGAGCAAGTGGGTGAATGGATGAGCGGTTTGTGGAGCGCAGCATGATGGGTTTCAAACTCCAGGTTCGGCCCCAGCCATCCAAGCTGTGGACTTTTGCTTCGCCCCTTCTGGCACTGGCACTTACCGTGCTGATTGGCCTGGTGCTGTTCAAGCTCTTGGGCAAAGACCCGGTGCGGGGCTTGCAAATCTTCTTTTGGGAACCCATCAAAAGCGGCTACGCCCTGGGCGAGCTGGTGGTCAAGGCTACGCCGCTCTTGCTGATTGCTCTGGGGCTGGCGGTGTCGTTTCGCTCCAATGTGTGGAACATCGGCGCCGAAGGCCAGTACATCTTGGGCGCGGTGGCGGCCAGCGGTGTGGCGCTTATGGCGGACAAAACCACCGGCGGCTGGATTGTGGTGCCAGTGATATTGGCCGGTGTGCTGGGCGGCATGCTGTGGGCGGGTATTACCGCGCTGCTGCGCGACCGCTTTAACGCCAACGAAATTTTGGTCAGCCTGATGATGGTGTATGTGGCGGTGCAGGTGCTGGGGCTTTTGGTGTACGGCCCTTGGAAAGACCCCAATGGTTACAACTTTCCGCAAACCCAAAACTTTGAAGCCGCCACCCGCATACCCAAGCTGTTTAACGGCTCGCGCATGACCATTGGCGTGCTGTTTGCGCTGGTGGGTGTGGGCGCGGTGTGGGTGTTTTTGTTCCGCACGCGCGCCGGGTTTGCGCAGCAGGTGGGCGGTTTGGCCCCGGCGGCGGCGCGTTACGCTGGGTTTTCATCACGCCAGGCGCTGTGGACGGCGTTGCTGGTCTCTGGCGGACTGGCCGGTCTGGCCGGTGGCTTGGAAGTGGCCGGCCCGATTGGCCAACTCACGCCCTATTTGCCTGCCGGTTATGGCTTTGCCGCCATCATCGTGGCGTATGTGGGGCGCTTGCACCCGGTGGGGCTGGTGTTTTCCAGCCTGTTGATGAGCATGTTTTACATCGGCGGCGAACTCGCGCAGTCGCGCCTGGGGCTGCCCAAGTCGCTCACCGGCGTGTTCCAGGGCTTGCTTTTGTTCACCTTGCTGGCCTGCGACACCCTGGTCAATTACCGCCTGGTGCGCCAAACGCGCACTGTTGCCACGCCTTAAGGAGCGCCCAAGCCTATGGAAACCTACGCGCTCCTGATCGCCGCCACCCTGAACGCCGGCACCGTGCTGGCCATTGCCTCGCTGGGCCTCTTGATCAACGAAAAAGCCGGCATCGTCAACCTGGGCGCCGAAGGCATGATGCTGTGCGCAGCCATTGCCGGGTTTGCGGCCGTGGTGCACACCGGCAGCGACACGCTGGGTTTTGCCGCAGGCATGCTGGCTGGCGCGGTGATGGCCGCTATTTTTGGTGCACTGGTCATTTGGCTCAACACCAACCAATACGCCACGGGCTTGGCGCTGAGCTTGTTTGGCGCCGGATTCTCGGCCTTTGCCGGGGTGAGCTACGTGCAAGAAAAAATGCCCGAGCGGCCGAGCTTTGCAATTCCTGGCCTGTCGGACATCCCGTTTCTGGGTTCGGCGCTGTTCAAACACCATCCGCTGGTGTACTTGACGGTGCTGTTTGCCGCCGCTCTGGTGTGGTGGCTGTACCGTACCCGCGCCGGCTTGGTGCTGCGCAGCGTGGGTGAGCGGCCTGAGTCGGCGCATGCGCTGGGCTATCCGGTGCGCTGGATCCGTTTTGGTGCTGCGGTGGCCGGTGGCGCGCTGTGCGGCCTGGCAGGTGCCTATATTTCAATTATTTATACGCCGCTGTGGGTTGAAGGCATGGTGGCGGGCAAGGGTTGGATTGCGCTGGCGCTGACCACCTTTGCCACCTGGCGGCCCGCGCGCGTGTTGCTGGGCGCTTATCTGTTTGGCGGCGTGACCATGCTGCAATTCCACTTGCAAGGCATTGGTGTGGACGTGCCCAGCCAGGTGCTAAGCATGTTGCCCTATGTGGCTACCATCGTGGTTTTGGCCCTGATTTCGCGTAATCCGGCCTGGATTCGGATTAATATGCCCGCTTCAATCGGAAAACCGTTTTACCCTGGATCCTGATTTTTTATCGCTGACCTCTCTATTTACCAAAGGAAATGAAATGACAGATGTGCAAAAACGTTCGCTGCTCAAACTAGCAGCGCTCACTGCCGTAGCGGCTGCCGCGCTGGTGGGCTGTGGCAAAAAAGAAGAAGCGCCGGCGCCTGCTGCCGCGCCCGCAGCTTCTGCCCCAGCGCCCGCCAAGCCCGAGCCACTGAAGATCGCGTTTGCCTACGTTGGCCCTGTCGGCGACGGCGGCTGGACTTTTGCCCATGACAACGCCCGCAAGGCGGTCGAAAAAGAATTTGGCGACAAAGTGGTCACCAGCTTTGTGGAGAACGTGCCTGAGTCTGCGGACGCAGAGCGCGTCATCCGCGACATGGCCACCCAAGGCAACAAGCTGATTTTCGGCACCACCTTTGGTTACATGGAAACCATGCTCAAAGTGGCCCCCGATTTCAAGGACGTCAAGTTTGAGCACGCCACCGGTTACAAGACGGCGGACAACATGCGCACTTATGACAGCCGCACCTACGAAGGCGCATACATGGCCGGCCTGATCGCAGGCAAGATGAGCAAGACCGGCACGCTGGGCGTGGTGGCTTCGGTGCCAATTCCCGAAGTGATCCGCAATATCAACAGTTTCACCTTGGGCGCTCAAACCAGCAACCCCAAGATCAAGACCAAAGTGGTGTGGGTGAACGAGTGGTTTAACCCACCAAAAGAAACCGAAGCGGCTACTAGCCTGATCAACGGCGGCGCGGACGTTTTGTTCCAAAACACCGACTCCCCCGCAGTGCTGAAAACCGCCCAGGACAAGGGCAAGCGCGCCTTTGGTTGGGATTCGGACATGACGGCCTACGGCCCCAAAGCCCACTTGGCTTCCGCCGTGATCAACTGGACTCCGTACTACATCAAGGCCACCAAGGACGCCTTGGAAGGCACTTGGACGACCGGCGGCGTGTGGTGGGGCGTGAAAGAAGGCGCGATTGACCTGGTGTCGATTGCCGAAGACGTGCCCGCTGAGACCAAAGCCAAGGTCGAGGAAGTCAAGGCCGGTCTGAAAGACGGCAGCTTCTCCATCTGGAAAGGCCCGCTCGTGGACAACACCGGCAAGACCCTGCTCAAGAAAGACGAAGTCGCTGATGACAAGTTCTTGAGCGGCGTGAACTTCTACGTCAAGGGCGTCGAAGGCAAGGTGCCAGGCGCGAAGTAATCCTTCTCACCTGCAAGTAAAAAAGGCCGCTTTAAGCGGCCTTTTTTTGGTCTGTATGCACACAGCCTAACCAAAAGACAAGGCCTGGAGCCGCGCCATGTAGATAACCCGTGTTGCCGTTTGCCATTTTTTGGCAGCGGCCAAGACAGGAAGGCGCCCCAGCCAGCCAATGAAGGCGCGGTCGAGGTCATGGGCTACGCAAGCGCTCAAATATTTCGCCCATTCAAAAACCAGGTAGCCATTTCACCTTTGCCCGTGATTTCAATGGTTCCGCGTCTTTCAAGAAGAAACGGAGGCCCCAGCGCCTGGCGCGTCGTATCGGTGATTTGAATTCGCCCAGCGACGCCGTGGGACTCCATGCGGCTGGCCGTGTTCACTGCGTCGCCCCACAGGTCGTAGAGAAATTTACGCTTGCCGATGACACCCGCCACGGCTGCGCCCGTGCTGATTCCAATACGAATTTCCAACTGGTAGGCGCTTTGCGCATTGAAGCCATCCATGGCCTCGAGCATGTCCAAGGCCATGTGGGCCGCACGTTCGGCGTGGTCTGCCACCGGTACGGGCAAACCGGAGGCTGCCATGTAGGAGTCGCCAATGGTCTTGATCTTCTCCAGGCCGCGATGGTCGCTAATGCTGTCAAAGCGGGTGAAGATGTCGTTGAGTACGGCCACCAACACCTCTGCGCTCACCCCTTCGGAAAATTTCGTGAAACCCACGATGTCGGCAAACAGCACGGTGACTTCGGGAAAGCTGTCGGCAATCACTTCCCTGAAATCATCGACCATGATTTCAGGACGGCCTTTCAAACGCTCGGCAATGGCGTGTGGCAGCACGTTGTGCAGCAACCGCTCTGACACTTTTTGCTCTGCCAGCACTTGCTCGTAGAGTTTTTTTGTCTCCAGATGCAAAAGGCGCACTTCCAGCAGGTTGTGCACACGGGCCAGCACCTCGGCAAGATCAAAGGGTTTGCTGACAAAGTCTTTCGCCCCCGCTTTCAAGGCGCGGAGCTTTTCAGCCGGTTGGGCGGTGATGACCAGAACGGGCAAATAGCCTGCCGCTTCGATTTCGTGCAAGCCTTCCATCACCCGAAAGCCGTCCAATCCGGGCATCTGGAGGTCAAGCAGGATCAAGTCGTAGTGGTTTTGGCGGTGCAGTTCGCAGACCTCGCGCGGGTCTTGCGTTGACGTCACGCAAAGGTAGCCTGCGCCACGAAGCACGCGCTCAAGCAGCAGCACGTTGGCCGCTTGGTCGTCCACGATCAGCAGATTGGCCTTCAAAATGTCAGAGGCATTTATCATTTGAGATTGCGTCCTTGCGTGCAAGTTTTCTGCATTAGGCTTGAGGCTGCTCACTCTGCAAAGCAGCCGCCGTGTTTTGGGAAAACTCCAGTGCCACGTCCAAAGTCGCCATGAAATTTTCTACTTTAATAGGCTTGGTCAGGTAGCGAAAAAATCCAAGCTCCAAGCCCAATTCGATGTCACGCAGCATGGCATTGGCGCTCAGGGCGACCACGGGTATGTGCGCGGTGGCAGGGTCTTCGCGCAAGATTTTCAGCACTTCAAGGCCGCTGATGCCTGGCAAGTTGATGTCCAGCAAAATCACGTCTGGCGCATTCGCGCGCGCAAGCGCAATGCCCGCCGTACCGTTGACTGCAGTCAACAAGCGGATGTCCGGGCGGCGTGCGATGAGTTCTTCTATCAAGCGCATGTTTGCCGGGTTGTCTTCGATATAAAGCAGGGTACGCTGGCGGGCGCCGGGAGCTTGTTGCAGCTTTGTTGGGGCATCGAGTTCGCTCTTGCCCGCAGTGAGCTCTGGCGCGGCGGTGGACCGCAATTCGATCCAGAACGCACTTCCTGTGCCGACCGTGCTCTCCACGCCCAGAACCCCATCCATCAGCTCGGCCAGTTGCTTGGTCACCACCAGGCCGATGCCTGTGCCCGCCACGCCGCCGGACTCTTGCCCAAGACGATTGAAGGGCTGGAAAAGCTGCGCGATTTTTTCCGGAACCAAGCCTTCGCCCGTGTCGGTGACGCTGATGCGAATGCGATCCGGCGCCAGTTCGGTGCACTGCACGGTTACTGTGCCGTGCGCCTGGTTGTACTTGATGGCGTTGGACAGCAGGTTGATGAAGACTTGTTTCAAGCGCGTGCGGTCTGCCCAGACAAAGCAGGCTTGATCGAAGCTGGGAAAGGTCATGCGAATGCCGCGCTGCTGCGCCTGTGCCTCCATCATGGCCTGGCATTCGGACATGACTTCGGCCAGCGATACGGGTTCCAGTGAGAGCGAAACTTTGCCCGCTTCAATCACTGCAAGGTCAAGAATCTCGTTGATCAGGTTGAGCAAATGCCAGCCCGCCTGCAGAATTTGCCCAATGCTTTCTTTCTGCGAATCGGTGGGCAGCGGCGACGCTGACTCCATCAATTGCGCGAAACCCAGGATGGCATTGAGCGGCGAACGCAGCTCGTGGCTCATGCCCGACAGAAAATCTGATTTCGCCAGGTTGGCTTTTTCTGCTGCCGATTTGGCGCTCTCCAACTCCACGTTGCTTTCCTGCAAGGCCTGCTCGAAGCGTTTGCGCTCGGTGACGTCCCGCGCGGCGGCGAACACGCCTTGCAAGGTGCGGTCGCGGTCATAGAAAGTGGTGGCGTTGTACGACACCACCGTTTTCTTGCCGTCGCGGGCGCAGGCGGTGAGCTCGTAGTTGGTGACCTTTTTTTCGCTCAGCACCCGCTTGATGCCCGCTTCGGCCCGCTCGGGGTCGGTGAAGTAGCTCTTAAACGGCGCACCAATCAGCTCGTCACGCGTGCAGCCGGTGAGCGCTTCCATCTCCTTGTTCACGTCCGTGATGATGCCCGACGGATCGGTGGTCATCAGCGCGTCGATGTTGGACTCGATCAGGGAGCGCGTGTAAAACTGCTGGTCACGCAAGCGCTGGTCGAGCTTTTTTTGCTCGGCTTCCACCTGTTTGCGCGCCGTGTTGTCTGTGCCGATCAAGAGGTAGCCAATGATCACTTTGTCCGCATCGCGCAGCGCCGTGACCGACACCACCGCCGGAAAGCGGCTGCCGTCTTTGCGGATGTAGGTCAACTCATAAATGTCTTCAATCCCGCGCGAGGCCTTGAACACCAGCGCCTCAAAGCCGGGCGCAATCGTGGTGCCCAGCTCCTGGCTCAAAGCCATGGCGCGCGCAATCACTTCTTGCGGATCCGAAATTTCTGCCGGCGTGATGCGGTTGAGCACTTCTGCTGCCGTGTAGCCCAGCATGCGCTCGGCCCCCACGTTGAAAATTTGGATAACGCCCTTGGCGTCGGTGGCAATGCTCGAAAAATTGGCGCTGTTAAAAATAGCGCTTTGCAGCGCGCCCGCCTTGAGCAGGGCCTCTTCGGCCTGTTTGCGCGCGCTGTTGTCGGTGCCGATCAGCAAGTAACCAATGATGGTGCCCTGGTCGTTAATGTCGCGCAGCGCCGTGACCGACACCACTGCCGGAAAGCGGCTGCCGTCCTTGCGGATATAGGTCAGCTCATAAATGTCTTCAATCCCGCGCGAGGCCTTGAACACCAGCGCCTCAAAGCCTGGCGCAATCGTAGTGCCCAGCTCCTGGCTCAAGGCCATGGCGCGTGCAATCACTTCTTGCGGATCCGAAATTTCTGCAGGCGTGATCCGGTTGAGCACCTCTGCGGCTGTG
>CAMDHS010000157.1 GCA_945898115.1 Comamonas sp. lk | reverse complement strand
CGCCCTTGTTTGGCAGAGCCACCGGCGGAGTCACCCTCGACGATGTAGATCTCGCACATGGCCGGGTCTTTTTCCTGGCAGTCGGCCAGTTTGCCGGGCAGGCCCATGCCGTCGAGCACGCCTTTGCGGCGCGTCATGTCGCGCGCCTTGCGGGCGGCTTCGCGGGCGCGGGCGGCCTCGATGATTTTGCCTACGATGATCTTGGCGTCCGCTGGGCGCTCTTGCAGGTAGTCGTGCAGCAGGCGGCTCACAATGTCTTCCACCGGACCGCGCACTTCCGAGCTCACGAGTTTGTCTTTGGTCTGGCTGCTGAATTTGGGCTCAGGCACTTTCACGCTCAGCACGCAGCACAGGCCTTCGCGCATATCGTCGCCGGTCACTTCGACTTTGGCTTTCTTGGCGATCTCACTGTCGTCGATGTACTTGTTGATCACCCGCGTCATGGCCGCGCGCAAACCCGTCAGGTGGGTGCCACCGTCGCGCTGCGGAATGTTGTTGGTGAAACACAGCACCTGCTCGTTGTAGCCGCTGTTCCACTGCATGGCCACTTCAACGCCGATGTTGGTATTTTGGTCGCTCTGGCGGTCGCCCATGGCGTGGAAGATGTTGGGGTTCAACACCGTCTTGCCCTTGTTGATGAAGTTCACAAAGCCCTTGACGCCACCGGCGCCGGAGAAGTCGTCTTCTTTGCCGCTGCGCTCGTCTTTGAGGCGAATGCGCACGCCGTTGTTCAAAAAGCTGAGTTCGCGCAGGCGCTTGCTCAAGATCTCGTAGTGGAAATCAGAGTTGGTCTGGAAAATTTCCAGATCTGGCGAGAAATGAACTTCGGTGCCACGCTTCTCGGTGTCACCAATCACCCGCATGGGCGAGACTTCCACGCCGCCCTGGGTTTCCAGCAAGCGGTTTTGCACAAAGCCACGGCTAAATTCCATGACATGCACTTTGCCGTCACGCCGAATGGTCAGGCGCAGCATTTTGGACAACGCGTTCACGCAGCTCACGCCCACGCCGTGCAAACCGCCCGAGACCTTGTAGCTGTTTTGGTTGAACTTGCCCCCGGCATGCAGCTCGGTGAGCGCAATTTCTGCGGCCGAGCGCTTGGGCTCATGCTTGTCGTCCATCTTGATGCCGGTCGGAATGCCGCGCCCGTTGTCCACCACGCTGATCGAGTTGTCAGAGTGGATGGTCACCAAAATATCGTCGCAGTGGCCGGCCAGTGACTCGTCAATCGAGTTGTCCACGACTTCGAACACCAGGTGGTGCAGGCCGGTGCCGTCAGACGTGTCGCCGATGTACATGCCCGGGCGCTTGCGCACGGCTTCCAGACCTTCGAGGATTTGAATCGAGCCTTCGCCATAGGCCTCGGTGGCGCCCGCCTGGTTGGTGTCGATGGTGGGCTGGAAGTTGGAACTGTCCAGGCCGCTCTCACCCGTGTGCACCTCTGGGGCGTTCTCTTCAGGGCTGGGCGTGGCTTTGTTTTCTTCGGTCATGGCTTGCTTTTTCTCTTCATCAGCGGGTCAAAACAGCGCCTTGTACGCCGCCCGAACCCAAAATTTCATGCATTCTGTAATGACCAAACCCCCGAAGACCGGGGGTTTGCTGCTTGGGGCATGGGGGTTTCACGCGCCTTAAATGCGCATTGGCATCACCACGTACTTGAACGTGGCGTTGTCAGGAATCGTCAACAGCGCAGAGCTGTTGCCATCGGAAAACTCCAATGCCACCATCTCCTGGCCCATATTGGACAAGGCGTCTATCAAGTAGGTCACGTTGAAGCCAATCTCGATGCTGTCGCCGCCGTAGTCGATGTCCAACTCGTCTACCGCTTCTTCTTGCTCGGCGTTGTTGGACGCCAGTCGCAGGCTGCCGGGGTCGATGTTCAGGCGCACGCCCTTGAACTTGTCGCTGGTCAAAATGGCGGTGCGCTGCAGCGTCTTGAGCAAGGTGTCGCGCCCCAGCGTGATTTTGTTCTTGTGGTTTTTGGGGATGACGCGGTTGTAGTCGGGGAACTTGCCTTCCACCAACTTGGTCACAAATTCCATGCCGCCAAAGCTAAAGCGCGCCTGGTTGCCGGCAAATTGCATCTCGATGGCGCCTTCGGCGTCTGAGAGCAGGCGCTGCAACTCGATCACGGTTTTGCGCGGCAAGATCACTTCTTGCTTGGGCACTTCTACGTCCAGCGTGGCTGAGGCAAATGCCAGGCGGTGGCCGTCGGTGGCCACCAGGCTGAGCTGCTTGCCTTCTGCGACAAACAAAATTCCGTTCAGGTAGTAGCGAATGTCGTGCACTGCCATGGCAAACGACACCTGCGAGAGCAGGCTTTTCAGGGTTTTTTGCGGCACGCTGAACACCGGGCCAAAGCTGGCCGACTCGGTCACCAGTGGAAAGTCTTCGGCCGCCAGGGTTTGCAGAGTGAACTTGCTCTTGCCGCCCTTGAGGATGATCTTGTTCTGGCTGGCCTCCAGCGACACGGTCTGGTCGGCGGGCATGGTGCGCAAGATGTCAATGAGCTTGCGCGCGCCGATGGTGGTGCTGAAATCACCCGCGTCACCGCCGAGCGCGGCGCTGGTGCGGATCTGGATTTCCAGGTCGCTGGTGGTGAACTGTACCGAGTCCCCCGTCTTGCGCACCAGCACATTGGCCAAAATGGGCAAGGTATGGCGGCGTTCCACGATACCGGCCACCGATTGCAAAACGGACAACACCTGGTCTTGCGCTGCTTTCAATACGATCATGCTTCTCTCCGATGTTCAAATTGTTGTGTTCCGGCTTCCCGTGGCGGCAAATGCGCGCATTTTCGCTGTTTTAGGGCGGTTTTTGCCCTTGTCAGCCAGGCATTTTTTCGTTAACCCTTCAGGGTTTGCTCCAAAACGTGCAATTGCTGGTTTAGTTCGATCACCAGCAGCCGCTCGCCGCCAATCTTGCGCACCGCGTGCAAGACCGTGGTGTGGTCCCGTCCGCCAAACAGCTCGCCGATCTCGGGCAGGCTTTTTTTGGTCAGCTCTTTGGCCAGGTACATCGCAATCTGGCGCGGGCGGGCAATGCTGGCCGGGCGCTTTTTGGAATACATGTCGGCGACCTTGATCTTGTAGTAGTCGGCCACCGTCTTTTGGATGTTTTCTACCGAAATCTGCCGGTTCTGGATCGACAGCAGGTCGCGCAGCGCCTCGCGCGCCAGCGCAATCGAGATTTCTTTTTGGTTAAAGCGCGAATAGGCCAGGCATTTGCGCAGCGCGCCTTCAAGTTCGCGCACATTCGAGCGCACGTTCTTGGCCACAAAAAACGCCACCTCTTCTGGCATGTCGGCGCCCTCAGCCCGCGCCTTGTTGATCAGAATCGCCACCCGCATTTCCAGCTCGGGCGGCTCAATGGCCACCGTCAGTCCCGAGTCAAAGCGCGAAACCAGGCGCTCATGGATGTCGGTCAGGCCCTTGGGATAGGTGTCGCTGGTCATCACAATGTGCGACTTTTTGGCCAGCAGCGCCTCAAAAGCGTTAAAGAACTCTTCTTGCGTGCGGTCTTTGTTGGCAAAAAATTGCACGTCGTCGATCAGCAGCAAATCGAGCGAGTGGTATTTGTCCTTGAACTCGTCAAAAGTCTTGCGCTGGTAGGCTTTAACCACATCCGATACGAATTGCTCTGCATGGATGTAGAGAACTTTGGCGCCCGGCTTGTCTTGCAGCAGCCGGTTGCCCACAGCGTGCATCAAATGGGTCTTGCCCAGGCCGACGCCGCCGTAGATGAACAAGGGGTTGTACAAGTGACCCGGCACCGTGGCCACGTGCATGGCAGCAGCACGCGCCATGCGGTTGGCCGTGCCTTCGACCAGGGTGTCAAAGGTTAGCAGGTTGTTGAGCCGGCTCTTGGGCGCCTCGACCTTGGGATCCTCCAGCAGCACCACGGTTTTGACCTCTGGGGCGTGGCCCGAGCCAGGCTGCGCCGCGCTGCGGGCGACTGCTTCTCGGGGGGCGATGGCCAGTTCGAGCTGCACTGGCTGGCCGCACAGCTTTTCCAGCAAGGCGGCAATCGGCAGGCTGTACTGGGCGCGGATCCAGTCGAGCTTGAAGCGGTTGGCCACCAGCAACACCACTTTGCTGATGTCGTCCGACACCTGGGCACTCAGGGGCCGGATCCAGGTATTGAACTGCTGCTCAGGCAGGTCCAGCGCGAGCTGGTCCAGGCACGACTGCCACAGGCTTTGCCCGGCTTCTTGGGCGGCCGGGTCGGTGCTCAGGGGTAGGGATCCTGCGGTCATGAAAGTCTTAAGAATCTGTGGATAGAGGGAAAAAAATGAGGCCTGCTTGGTCGCTTATCAAACACTTATCCACAAAAAGGATTGAGCGTGAGAGCGCGCATGTTAACGCCTCAAACGCGGGTCCGATCTACGTACTTTCACCAAGCCCTTGCCGAAGGAGGAAAAGTCGGCGATAATATAAGGCTGCCCTCAAATTTTGGGGCAAATTTACCCGAAAAAGGCACCGGCACTTGTGTAAGAGGCGGGCCCGATGCACCGAATGGATAGGAATTCAAAATGAAACGCACGTACCAACCCTCGAAAATTCGCCGCGCCCGCACCCACGGATTTCTGATTCGCATGAAAACCCGTGGCGGGCGTGCTGTCATCAACGCGCGCCGTGCCAAAGGCCGCAAACGCCTGGCTGTCTAATTCGGCTTGGGTTGTCGCTGTTCTCCACGTGCAGCGGCTCAAGAACCGGCCCCAGTTTCAGGCCGCTTTGGCGGGCAAACTAGGGGTGCGTACCGCGCACTTCGCGCTCCATAGCTGCGAGCTTGCGCAAATTTACCCCGCCAAAATGCCCGACGCAGTGTCGGGCGATGCCCTGAACGTCGGCGCGCAGGCAGCCACTGCGGCTTTGCTTGGAGCTATGGGTGCGATGGTGCCCAAACGCTGGGCCAAGCGTGCTGTCACGCGCAACGCCATCAAACGCCAGATTTATTCCGTGAGCGCCCAATTTGCTCTTCATCTGCGCCCTCGCGGCCACGTGGTGCGTCTGCGCGCGTCCTTTGACCGCAAGGAATTCATCAGCGCTAGCTCCGACCTTCTGAAGGCCGCTGTGCGCGCCGAATTGCTGGACTTGTTTGCCCGCGCTAGCGCCCACCCCCAAATAGGTGTGGGGCGCGCCTGACCATGATGCAAGCTTTGTTGCTCGGCGTGGTGCGGGCCTACCGCCTTTTGTTAAGCCCTTGGCTCGGTGCGGGTTGCCGGTTTGAGCCCACTTGTTCTGTGTATGCTCTGGGGGCTTTGCAAAACCACGGTGCTGCTGCTGGCAGTTACCTAGTGTTGTCCAGGCTGGCGCGTTGCCAGCCCTGGTGCGCTGGGGGCCACGACCCGGTCCCGACTGAAAAACCCCGGCTGTTTAGCCGCCTGATCTCTCCCTCTTCCGAAAAGAAATCTTCATGAACGATATTCGCCGCACCATTTTGTGGGTGATCTTTGGCTTTTCCATGGTGTTGCTGTGGGACCAATGGCAAATTCACAGCGGCCACAAAGCCACTTTCTTCCCTGGCCAGCCCGTCAAGACGGAAGCGGCCGCACCAACAACTGCCAAAACCGCCGCGTCTGACGCCAGCGTTCCTGGTTCAGCGGTGGTTGCGCCTGCGCCCCTGCCTAGCGCCACTCCCGCCGACGGCGCCACGCCTGCTGCCCCCAGCCAGCGCTTTACCGTTAACAGCGATGTGCTGACACTGCGTTTTGACACGCAGGGCGGCACCCTGGTCGGTTCAGAATTCCTGAAATATGGCGACACCGCCAACCAGGCTAAGCACTTTGTGCTGCTCGACGACAGCAAAGACCGGGTCTATCTGGCACAGTCTGGTGTGGTGTCTGGTGCGGTGCCGGGCGCGTTTCCCACCCACAAGACGCCGATGACGGTCAGCGGTCCGCGCGAACTTAAAGAAGGTACTGATAGCCTGCAGATTCGGTTTGAATCAGCCGACGTAGGCGGCATCAAGTTGGTCAAGACCTATACCGTCAAGCGCGGCTCGTACGCCGTGGCCGTGAGCCACGCCCTGACCAACACCACCGGTGCGCCGATTGCGCCGCAGCTCTATGTGCAGCTGGTGCGTGACGGCAACAAGCCGGCCGGCGAGTCCGCCTTCTATGCCACCTTCACCGGCCCGGCTGTTTATACAGACGCCCAAAAGTACCAAAAGGTCGAGTTTGCCGACATCAAGAAAAAGAGCGCTACCTACGAAAAGCAGTCCGCCGATGGCTACGTGGCCATGGTGCAGCACTATTTCGCCAGCGCTTGGATACTGCCTGCAGGCATGCAGCGCACGATTTCGCTTGACGCTGTTGAGCTTGGCGGCGGTGTGGCCGACTGCTGCTACCGCGCCGCCCTGGTGGCGCCACTCGAAGCCATTGCGCCGGGCGCCACCCGCACCGTAGAGACCACCTTCTTTGTCGGTCCGCAAGAAGAAAAAATGCTCGAAGCCCTGGCCCCTGGCCTAGAACTGGTCAAAGACTATGGATGGCTGACCATTTTGGCCAAGCCCTTGTATTTCTTGCTGGACTACATCCACAGCGTCCTCAAGAACTGGGGTTGGTCTATCGTAGGCTTGGTGCTGTTGCTGAAAATCGCGTTTTACTGGCTCAATGCCAAGGCCTATTCCAGCATGGCCAAAATGAAGGCGGTTAACCCCAAGATCACTGAAATGCGTGAGCGCCTCAAAGACAACCCGCAGCAAATGCAGCAAGAGATGATGCGCATATACCGTGAAGAAAAGGTCAACCCCATGGGCGGCTGCTTCCCCATCATGGTGCAGATCCCGGTGTTTATTGCCTTGTACTGGGTGCTGCTGTCTAGCGTAGAGATGCGCAATGCGCCGTGGATTTTGTGGATTAACGATTTATCGTCGCCAGATCCTTATTACATCTTGCCGATTATCATGACACTCACGACGCTGCTGCAAACCGCGCTGAACCCCGCGCCGCCAGACCCTTTGCAAGCCAAGATGATGTGGTTTATGCCGCTGGCGTTTAGCGTGATGTTCTTCTTCTTCCCGTCGGGCTTGGT
>CAMDHS010000156.1 GCA_945898115.1 Comamonas sp. lk | reverse complement strand
TAGGCGCGCATGGTCATCAGCATGCGGCGCACGTCAGGGTGGTGGATGATGGGAGCACTGGTGTTCATCGAGCCATCGACCGGGCGGCTTTGCACCCGGTCACGCGCAAAGCTGGCGGCCTTTTGGTAGGCACGCTCGGCAATCGCAATGCCCTGCACGCCCACGCCATAGCGCGCAGCGTTCATCATGATGAACATGTATTCCAGGCCGCGGTTTTCCTGGCCCACCAAATAGCCCACCGCACCACCGTGGTCGCCATATTGCAAAACAGCCGTGGGGCTGGCCTTGATGCCCATCTTGTGTTCGATGCTCACGCAATGCACGTCGTTGCGCGCGCCCAGCGAACCGTCACCATTGACCATGAATTTGGGCACCACAAACAGGCTGATGCCCTTGACGCCCTCGGGCGCACCCTGCACGCGGGCTAGCACCAGATGGACGATGTTGTCGGCCATGTCGTGCTCACCCCAGGTGATGTAGATCTTGGTGCCAAACACTTTGTAGGTGCCGTCGGGCTGGGGTTCGGCGCGGGTGCGCACCATGGCCAGGTCGCTGCCGGCTTGGGGCTCGGTCAGGTTCATGGTGCCGGTCCATTCGCCACTGATGAGCTTTTCCAGGTAAGTGGCCTTGAGCTCGTCCGAGCCTGCGGTCAAGAGCGCTTCAATCGCGCCGTCACTCAGCAAGGGGCACAGCGCAAAGCTCATGTTGGCAGAGTTTTGCATCTCGCCACACACCGATCCGATGGTCTTGGGCAAGCCCTGGCCGCCAAAGGCCACCGGGTGTTGCAGGCTCTGCCAGCCGCCCTCGGTGAACTGCTTGAACGCATCCTTAAAGCCGGGCGTGGCGGTCACTACGCCGTCTTTCCAACTCGTGGGGTTGATGTCGCCCGCCCAGTTCAGGGGAGACAGCACGCCTTCGTTGAACTTGGCCGCTTCTTCTAACACCGCCTGCGCCGTGTCCAGATCTGCATCCTCAAAACCGGGCAATTGGGCAATCTGGTCGATGCGGGCCAGGTGCTCGATATTGAACAGCATGTCTTTGACGGGGGCGATGTAGCTCATGGCGGACTTCCAAAAAGAGACGGGGAAAGAGGGGTAAACCGAACAAGCCAAATTCAGGCGAAAAAAAGGCACCGCGCACGGTGCCTTTGGGTGCCAAATTACAGGGCGGCTACAAGCTCGGGCACGGCCACGAACAGGTCAGCTTCCAGGCCGTAATCAGCCACGCTGAAGATCGGCGCCTCGGCGTCCTTGTTAATGGCGACGATGACCTTGCTGTCCTTCATGCCGGCCAAATGCTGGATGGCGCCGCTGATGCCGCAGGCCACATAAAGCTGCGGCGCCACGATCTTGCCGGTTTGTCCAACCTGCCAGTCGTTGGGCGCGTAGCCCGCGTCCACCGCAGCGCGGCTCGCACCCATGGCCGCACCGAGCTTGTCGGCCAGCGGGGTCATGATTTCCATGAACTTTTCGCTCGAACCCAGGGCCCGGCCACCTGAGACGATGATCTTGGCGGCGGTCAGCTCGGGGCGGTCGTTGCGGGCGATCTCGGAGCCCATGAAGTGCACGTCCGCGCTGGCGCCAGCGGCTACCGGTGTCTCGACGCTAGCGCTGCCGCCCTCAGTGGCGGCGGCGTCAAAGCCGGTAGTGCGCACGGTGATGACCTTGATAGCGTCGGTGCTTTGCACGGTGGCAATGGCGTTACCGGCGTAGATGGGGCGCTCAAAAGTGTCGGGGCTGTCGACCTTGGTGATGTCAGACACTTGCGCCACATCAAGCTTGGCAGCTACGCGCGGGGCAATGTTTTTGCCAAAGGCAGTGGCTGGGAACAGCAGGTGGCTGTAGGCGCTGGCCATGGACACCACCTGGGCGCCCACGTTTTCTGCCAGGCCGTGGCCGAAGCCTTCGCCCTCGACGTGGATGACTTTGGCCACACCAGCAATTTGGGCGGCAGCCGCAGCAGCGGCACCGGCGTTGTGGCCGGCCACCAGCACGTGCACGTCGCCGCCACATTGGGCGGCCGCGGTAATGGTGTTCAGGGTCGAGGGCTTGATACTGCTGTTGTCGTGTTCAGCGATGACGAGAGAGCTCATGGAAATGTCCTTTAAATCAATAGGGGGACGGCAATGCGTCGCGGTATTTAGATGACCTTGGCTTCGTTGCGCAGCTTGTCCACCAGCGCGGCCACGTCGGCAACCTTGATGCCAGCGCTGCGGGCGGCGGGCTCGACCACTTTGAGGGTCTTGATGCGCGGCGTAATGTCAACACCCAGGTCGGCGGGCGTAAAGACGTCGAGCTGCTTTTTCTTGGCTTTCATGATGTTGGGCAAGGTCACGTAGCGAGGCTCGTTCAGGCGCAGATCGGTGGTGATGATGGCGGGCAGGCTCAGGCTCAGGGTCTCGGAGCCGCCGTCCACTTCGCGCGTGACCTGGACCTTGCCGTCGGCCACTTCCACCTTGCTGGCGAAGGTGGCTTGGGGGCGGTCGCTCAGGGCGGCGAGCATCTGGCCGGTCTGGTTGCAGTCGTCGTCAATGGCTTGTTTGCCCAAAATTACCAGGCCGGGTTGCTCTTTGTCCATCAGGGCCTTGAGCAGCTTGGCCACGGCCAGGGGCTGGAGTTCTTCGCTGGTTTCCACCAGGATGGCGCGGTCTGCGCCAATGGCCATGGCCGTGCGCAGGGTCTCGGTGCATTGGGTCACGCCGCAAGACACTGCGATCACCTCGGTGACTACGCCTTTTTCGCGCAGGCGCACCGCCTCTTCGATGGCGATCTCGTCAAAGGGGTTCATGCTCATCTTGACGTTGGCAATATCGACGCCGCTGCCGTCAGACTTGACGCGCACCTTGACGTTGTAATCAACCACGCGCTTGACCGGTACCAAAACTTTCATATCTACCACTCCAGAGAATAAAAAAAAGGCACTTGGGCGCCGCAGGGACCTTACGTGCACGTCAACCGGGCATTCTATGCGCCCGCTTGCCTGCCACAGCTTACAGCGGCCTGCAGCACAGAAAAGAACGATCGTGCTTTTTTAATTGTAGCCGGGAGCACCCGCCGGCGCTAACCCTTCGGCGACAGGCCTTGTAGCGCGGGCGACATCTGCCGCGCGGCGCCTATCGCGCTCTGCCCAAAAACTGCAGCACGCCGTCTTCCAGGCGGCCAAAGCGCAGGTCCAGCAGGTCGCGCAGATAGTTCTGGTTCAGGCGCCAGGGGGTGGTACCACCCTGCACCGGAAACTGATCCAGCGAGCGCTGGATATAGCCCGAGCTGAAATCCACCCAGGGCTGCGACTGCATATCCGCGCCGGGCATGGCGGGCACGCACACCGGCGCACCGCTGCGCTGCATGTGGTGCAGCACGCGGCAGACAAAGGCGCCGGTCAGGTCGCTCTTGAGCGTCCAAGACGCATTGGTGTAACCCACCACATAGGCCAGGTTGGGCACACCGGCGAGCATCATGCCCTTGTAGCTCATGGTTTTGCCAATCTCTACCGGCTTGCCGTCCACGCTCAAAGCCATGCCGCCAAAGCCCAGCAAGTCCAGGCCGGTGGCGGTAACCACCACGTCTGCTGGCAGCAATGCGCCCGAAGCCAGGCGGATGCCTTGGGGCTCAAACGCGGCCACGGTGTCGGTCACCACGTCGGCCCGGCCGCTTTGGATGGCGGCAAACAAGTCGCCATCGGGCAAGAGGCAGACGCGCTGGTCCCAGGGCTTGTAGCGCGGGTTGAAGTGGGTTTGGGTGTCAAAGCTGGCGGGCAATGCAGCAGCGGCGGCTTGCACGATGCGGGCCTTGGCCAGGTCTGGCCGGCGCTTGGCCAGGCTGTAGAAAAACAGGCCTAGACCCACGTTCTTCCAGCGCGTGAGCGCGTAGGCCAGGCGCTCGGGCAACAGGCGGCGCAGTGCGTCGGCCAGCGCGTCAGCGCGCGGGCGCGCCACTACATAGGTGGGCGAACGCTGCAGCATGGTCACTTGCGCGGCGTCGTGGGAAAGGGCGGGCAGCAGCGTCATGGCGGTAGCACCACTGCCAATCACCACCACCCGCTTGTCGCGCACATCCAGATCGGCCGGCCATTCTTGCGGATGCACCACGCGCCCGGCAAACTGGTCTTGGCCCGCAAACGCCGGCGTGTAGCCGTGGGCGTAGTTGTAATAGCCGCTGCACACCAGCAAAAAGCGGCAGCGCATTTGCAGGGGCGCCTGGTCTGCGCCCCGCTCCACGGTCAGCAGCCAGCGCGCCTGCGCACCCGACCATGCGGCTGCAGTTACCCGGTGGCCTAGGCGGATGTGGGGCAAGAGGCCGTGCTCAGTGGCGGTGTCTTGGATGTATTGCAGGATGGACGGGCCGTCGGCAATCGCCTTGGCGCCTGTCCAGGGCTTGAACGCGTAGCCCAGGGTGTGCATGTCAGAGTCCGAACGCACGCCGGGGTAGCGAAACAAATCCCAGGTGCCGCCCAGGCGCGCGCGCCCTTCCAAAATGGCAAAGGTCTGATCGGGGCAGCGCTGGCGCAGATGCACCCCGCTGCCAATGCCCGAGAGGCCCGCGCCCACAATCAGGGTGTCAAAGTCCACGGCCTCAAAAGATTTTGGGTTCATGCGACAAAAATTCGCGCCAGGCGACCCATGGACGACCAGTACAAATCACGCTCCCAGCCCACGCTGGGAAACACCACGCCTTGCGTCAGGCCGCCGCTGCGCACCCGGGCGCGCTCTTGGCCGGTCTCAATATCCAGCAGCACCACTTCTTCACCCAGGCGGCGGTAGTCGTTGACCACGAGTTCGCCCGTTTGCGGGTACAGCAGCAAGTGGCTGGCCACGCCAAAGTTGGGCTTGTGCCACAGTGGCGCCAGGCTCTGGTCGTCTTGCAGGCGCCAGGCGCGCAATACCTTGTTGGCCGAATCAAAGCCCACCACGATGCGCCGCTGCACATCGACCAGAGGCGGGTTGGTGATGCTGCCCCCGAGCAGGCCACTCACCTCCAGGGCGGCGTGGTCTTGCGCGTCGCGCAGCGACACGCGCAGCAGCCGGTTGGGCGTTTGGCGCACGCCCGCGCCCCACATATTGATGCGGTAGCGGTGCAGGCCGTTGTCCATGAACCAGGCGTTGTGGCCGTCAATCACCGGGTCCCAGCCGTAACTTTGCTTTGTGGCGCCCACATAGTCCCAGGTCCAATCGGGGTCGTACTGCAGGGTCTGCGCGTCCTCGTTCCAGTGGTAGCGAAAGATGCTGCGCACGCCCACCACGTAGACCGTATTGCCAACCGCGCTCAGGCGGGCGATGGACGGCTCGGGGCAGGCCACATCGGCGCAGGCCGGGCGCAAGGTGTCGGCGTCGAGCACCGTAAGCACGGCGGGCTGCGCGTCGGACAGGTTTTTGGTGACGATGCGGCCATTGTCCAAAATGACAAAGGAGTTGTAGGCATGCGCCATGGGCAGCTCGAACGAGGCTTTGAGCCCGCAATCCCGGTCCAGCCGGTGCGCGTAGCGGCCGTAGACCACGTAGGTATCGCCATTGCGGTGAATCGCCATGCCGCCGGGCCACATGGGGCCGCCGGGCAAGCGCTTGGAGATTTGGCGGGTTTGCAGGGTGTGTGGGTCTATGCGCTCCACACACGAAGTGGTGGCAAACCCCAGGTGCGCGCGCAGCGCCGAATGGGTCAGCAAATACACCTCGCCGGGGTCGCCCAGCACCGTCATGGTGGAGAGCACGGTGTTGCGGCTCACGCATTGCAGGCGCTCGCCGGGCTGCAAGTCCAGGGCCGGACCGCTGCGGGCCGTTTGCAGGCGGGCCGGGCCACCGTCTTCGCCAGGCCAAGGGCTGGCGAAGTAGCCGCTGCTCATGCGGGGCGGCGCCGACGCAGGCGCCACCACACCAACAGCGCGGTCAGGGTCAGCAGCACCGCAGCCACCTGCTTGCCAAATACCGGCAGCCAGTAGCGCCAAAAGCCATTGATCATCACCTGCTTTTGCGGTGTGTAGTCGGACGGCATGGGCAAAACCTGATTGGCCTTTTCATAGTCGGCATAGTCCACTTGCATCGCGGCAAACTCCTGCGGCAGCTTGGCACTCAGGTCTAGGGTTTCGCCGGGGTCGGAGGCCAGATCGTACAAATGCCACAGGCCGTCGCCCAGCGGAGGCATATTGCGCACCAGCTTCAAGCTGCCTTTGAACAGGGCCGAGTTGCCTGAGAGTTCGTAGCCCAGGGGCTGGTCGGGACTGCGCACCGCGCTAGCGCTGCCCTGCAACAGGGGCAGCAAGCTCATGCCGGTCAAGGGCTCGACGGCTGCGCCCTGGTAGCTCGCGCCCGGTGCCTTGATCTGCGCCAGGTCCAAGAGCGTCGGCATGATGTCGGTCACATGGGTCAAGGCACTTTGGATGTGATTGCCTTGGCGTACTGGCGGTCCGGATACCAGCATGGGCGCTCGGATACCGCCCTCGCCTGACCAAAATTTGTAGGTGTAAAAAGGCGAGGCTGATGCACTGGCCCAGCCCGGGCCGGGAATGCCGTAGGTGCCTTTGGCGCCCAGCGTTTCGGTGTCTTGCTTGTAGTTAAACAACAGCCAGGGTTGGGCCTCGTGGTAGTCCGAACCCTCGGGGCCGTTGTCCGATAAAAACACGAACACGGTGTTGTCGTATTGGGCGGTCTTTTTAAGGTGATCCACCAGACGGCCCACGTGCGCGTCCATGGCCTCCGCCATGGCGGCGTAGACCTCCATCTGGCGTTCCATGTGCAGGCGCTCTTTGGCGGAAAGCGCTTTCCAGTCGGCGGTGGTGGACATGGTGGTCAACCGGGTGCCTGGCGGCACCAGGCCCAGTTCAATCGCTTTTGCCAAGCGGCGCTCGCGCAGCACGGTCCAGCCTTCGTGGTATTTGCCCTTGTATTTGTCCACCAGGTCTTTGGGGGCCTGCACTGGCACATGGTTGGCCTGAAAGCCCACGTACGCAAAAAACGGCTGCTGCTTGCGCGCGTCAGCGTCGATGTAGCCGATGGTGCGGTCAATGAAATAGGCAGACGAGTAAAAGTCGGCGGGCATCGTGGCAACCTT
>CAMDHS010000155.1 GCA_945898115.1 Comamonas sp. lk | reverse complement strand
TCCCACTCCCGACGGTCGCAGTGCTGCCTTGGGCGTCAGTGATGCAGCGTAAACGGTCAGTCGAAAAACTCTGTCTTGCGGTGAGTCCGGGCCATAGCAGTCATCCGCCAAAGCGAGCGCTCAGCCAGCGATCAAGCAAAGCGGAAATTCGACTTTTTGGGGAAACCCCCGAATAAATGAGGCCGCTCAAAGGAAAGCAGACGTTCGCGAAAACGTGCCCGTTCTAAATAGCGGTCGTTCAGGGCTCCAATGTGACTCTGGTGATGCCGATGACACGTACCCCCAAACTGATGAATCGCGGCCCAACACAGGCGCCAGTCAGCCTAATCACCCCGCCAAATACAGTTCCACGCGATCTGTAGTCCAAGTCGCTATTCCGGTGCCAAAGAAGTCGGCATCTTCTGTCCATACCGGACAGGCAATCGTCATGGCGCAGGCGAGCACGGGCCAGTCATCGGCATCGCGCATGGCAATTCGTTGCAGCGCCGCAGCTTGCAATCCTGAATAAACACCCAGTTCCAGCGGCTGGACTATGGATTCCAGGGCATCGAGCACCGTCAGCGCCGCTTCGCTGTTTACGCCTCTTTTTTCCAGCAGCGCGGGGAGGTACTTTCTGGCGTCAGCGTATGCGACATCGGGCGCGAAGAATTGCACCGTGGCTGCATTGGCGACTATGAGCTCTCGCACCCGCTTGCCCAATACCGCGCGAATCAGGATGTTGGCATCCAGAACGATGGCTTTGTTGCTCATGCCGCGGCAGGCACCGGCTTCTTGGGCGTGCTTGCGCGTTTCCGCGTGGTTTTGAAATCGGCGACCACCGCGTCCACATCAATGCTTTTGGCGGCAAGCAAGCGATCCAAGGTCTTGCTGGCCCTCTTCAATGCGGCAACGTCAGCCTCCGCTTGGCCGTGCGTCGGTATGAAGTAACCAATGGTTTGCCCATGGCGCGTCACGGCCACTGGCGTGCTCGACGTAATGAACTCGGCCATGCCGGCCCGGAATTCGCGAATCCCCACTTTGGTAGCTTCCATCATTTTTCCTTTGAATTCACATGCATATTGTGGATTTTAGTGTACACAAAACTGCAGAAAGCGCATAGTAGCAAGCCCTTCAATCCTGAGGAGTTTTTTTATGGAAGACACTGCAATACAGTCCATCCGGCCAATTCCGCCACGTGAGCCTTGGAATAAAGGCAAATTGGTAGGGCAAAAGGCCCCTTTCAAACTTAAGGAAGTCTGGGCAATCCGGGTCTGGCTTCAACTGGAACACCGCACCCGAGAGCTCGCGCTGTTCGACCTGGGCCTGGACAGCAAGCTACGTTCTTGCGACCTTGTCAAACTCCGGGTGCGTGACGTTTGCCATGGCGATCGCGTTGCTCCCCGCGCGACCGTGATGCAGCAAAAGACGTCGCGCCCCGTCCAGTTCGAGATTACGGAGTCGACCCGCAGCGCAGTCGCTGACTGGATGAAGTTGCAGAATCTTCACTCAGAAGACTATTTATTCCCGAGCCGGATACACAAATCTCCGCATCTAGGCACGCGCCAGTACGCGCGCATCGTGCAAGGGTGGGTCAAGCACGTGGGTCTGGATCCTTGTGCCTACGGCACCCACTCGATCCGGCGCACCAAGGCCACTCTCATTTATAAGCGCACGAAGAACTTGCGCGCAGTGCAGCTTTTACTGGGCATGCCAAGCTGGAAAGTACCGTACGCTACCTGGGTATCGAAGTCGATGATGCACTGGAGATGTCTGAAGAAACAGACATCTGACGCGCCCAACGGTCACGCTAGGGGCTGGCCAGGGAATCCAGCGAAGTAATGGGTTGAATGCCCCCATAGGCGGCACCGTTATGTGCCATAGTGGAGTTGCGCATCAACCCATTGCGGCGGAAGCACCCATCATGTTCATAAGCTCGACTACACCAGATCTAGGCATCGCCTGCAGCGTCGTAAATCTCGCCGCCAAATTTCAGCGCCGTAGATCTTTGGGTGAACTGCCCAAAGGGAAAACATTTGGCGGTATCAGCTTTCTTGGCCAACCAGGGTTTCGTCGATCAGGCCACCTGTTCGGGATAGCGTCGGGTTGGCACGGGGTGGCGCTTAGCGCTCATTCATCGCCCCACCAAAAGCCTTGTAAACCGGCTTGGCCAGGTACTTCAGCACCGAGCGGCGCCCGGTTTTGATGTCCACCGTGGCGGTCATGCCGGGCTTGAACACCACGGCGGCGAGCATCGGGTTGGGGTGGCTGCGGGCCTTGTCGGCGTCCAGCTTGACCTGCGCACGGTAGTAGCTGCTGCTTTGGCCGTTGGCACCTTGCTCGACCAGCGTGTCCGAGCTCAGGTACACCAAATGACCTTCGAGACTGCCGTAGACCGAATAGTCAAAGGCATCGAGCTTGATCGTCACCGGCAGGCCCAGCTGCAGTTGCCCAATGTCCACCGGGTTGATCTTCACCTCAATGACCATGCCGCCCTCGGTGGGTGATATCTGCATCATCTCGTCACCGGCGCGCAACACGCCGCCAATGGTGGTCACCTTGAGGTACTTCACCACACCGGCAATGGGCGCGGTCAGCACCGTGTGGCCCAGCACGCTTTTGCGCTCGTCTAGCTTGTAACTATTGGAGGCCAGGTCTTCAGCCAGTTTGCTGGCTTCGGCCCGGGCGTCTTGCAGGTATTTGTTGCGTGTGGCGTTGATCTTGCCCTCGATGTCCACCGCCTGGCGCTTGGCGCGCATCACCTCCAGGCGACTGGTGTCACCATTTTTGAGCAGCGCCTCGTTCATGCGCAGCTCCTCGGTGGCCATCTCCAGCGCCTGCTGCAGGCTGGACAGTTCCTGCTCCAGGCTGCGCTTGCGCTGCGCGTACAAGGCTTGCTGCACCGCCACGATCTTTGGGTAGGCGCGCAGCCAGGGCCCAAACTCAGGCGCACGGTCCAACGCCTCGGCCTGGGTGCGCGCCAGCGCCGTGGCCAGTGCCGCCTCTTTCGCGCGGCTCTCTTCAAAGCCGGCCACCGAGCGCTCGCGCTCCATCACCGCAAGTTCCTGGCCGGCCTTGACGCTTTGGCCCTCTTCGACCAGCAGCTTCTCCAGCACGCCGCCGTCGGCCGACTGGATCACCTGGGTGCGGGCTGTGGGAATGATCTGGCCCTGGGCGCGCACGGTCTGCTCGATCTCAAACAAGGCCGCCCACAGCACAAAGGCCACCAGGGTGGTCAATAGCAGCGCGGTCATGGACGCAAAGCCGCGCTGTTGCGCGGGCTGCGGGCTGGCTTGTTGCCCTGCTTGTGGGGCCGGGGGCATCTGCAGCTTTTGCAGCACCTGCGCCTTGGGGCCGTCCATCACCACTTGCTGGTTGGCCACCACGATCAGGCGGTCCACCAGGTCAAACATCTCGGCCTTGTGCGTCACCAGCACCAGCGTGTCGGCCGGGCCCATGGCGGCCTTCAGCGCCTGCGTCACTTGCTGCTCCAGGCCCCGGTCCATCGAGGCGGTGGGCTCATCGAGCAGCCAGATGCGCGGCTGGCGCAAGAAAGCCCGAGTCAGGTTCACCAACTGGCGCTGCCCGCCTGAGAGGCCGGTGCCGCCTTCAAAGATCTCTTGCTGCAAGCCCTTGGGGTGGGTGGTAATGACGGTTTGCAGCAGGCCCGTGTCGCGCGCAGCCTGCATGATCGCCTCGTCGCCCGGGTCAAGCTGGCCCAGAATCAGGTTGTCGCGCAAGGTGCCGGCAAACAGGCGCCCGTCTTGTTGCACATAGCCCAGGTGCTCGGCCAAGAGCGGCTTGGACAGATGGGCAATGTCCACGTCGTCGAGCAAGATGCGCCCTTCCTGCGGCTTGTACATGCCCGAGAGCAGGCGCAACAGCGTGGTTTTGCCCGCACCAATGGGGCCCAGTACGCCGATTTTTTCTCCCGGGCGAATCACCAGGGCGGGCACCGCCAGTGCCTTTTTGCCGCCATAGTGGGCCACCACCCCCTCAAAGCGGTACGCGCCCTTGAGTTGGGCCAGCACAATGGGTGTCTCTTGCCCGTGGTGGTCGTCTTGCAGGGCCCATAGGCGGTCCAGCCCTTGCAGCGCCGCCTTGGCGTGCGCCCATTGCACCAGCTGGCCGGGAATCATCGACACGGGCGACAGCACCCGCCCCGACAGGATGGAGCAGGCAATCAGGCTGCCCAGCGTGAGCTCGCCGCGGCTGACCAGCAAGGCGCCTGCGGCCACCAGCAGGGTGTAAGACACCTGCTGCAGGGCGCCGGCCAGGTGCTGGGAGTGTTCGCTGACGTTGCGCATCTGCAAGTCGCTGTCGCGGGCATCGTCGGTGGTGTTCATCCAGCGCGACAGCATGCGCCAGCCGCCCTGGCCCGACTTGATGCTCTCGGCCCCTTCGATGGTCTCTACCAGCAGGCCAGTTTTTTTGTTGCTCGCCGTGTTGGACTTGGCGGCCAAGTCATCCACCCGCTTGCGGTAGTACATGCCCACACCCAGGCACGCCACAAAGAAGGCCAGCGGAATGGCGGCCAGCCAGCCGCCGATGAGCGCCATCACCCCCAGAAACAGCAGCGCAAACGGCGCGTCCACCAGCAAACTGGTGGTGACTGAGGTAAAAAAGCCGCGCACCGTCTCGTAGCCACGCATCTGCGCAGCCAGGGCGCCCACGCTTTGGGGTAGCTGGTCGAGCCGGATTGCCAAAAACCGCAAATACACCGTGCGCGCCAGACGCTGGTCCACTTCGTCAATCAGGCGCTCGTACAGGCGGCTGCGTACGCGCTTGGCCACCACCTCAAACAAAATCGCACCCAGCACCCCCAGTGTCAGCACCAGCAGGGTCTGCGACGCTGCGGTGGGAATCACCCGGTCGTAGACCTGCATGCTGTAAAACGAGGTCACCAGCGCCACCAGGTTGATCATCACACCGCCCACCACCGCCTCGCGCAGCACGCTGGCATGGGCAAATAGCGCATCCGTAATGAGCTGGTACACCGGGCTGTTGCTGGCCGAGTAGGGCCGGGTCAGGCGCACGGTGGCAATGGCGTGGCGGTCGAGTTTGGCGTCGGCGCACTCGTTCCAGCGGTTGTTGGCCGCGTCCCACCAGTCGCTGATCCACTGGCCTTGCGCGTTTTGCCCGCGCAGCACGCCCCACTGCGCAGTGTCTTGGGCGTGCAGCAGGGCGGGCACCTTGGACGCATCGGGCCCGCGCAGCCAGCGCGCGCCCTTGACCTGCAGGTGCTCGGTCACGGTCTGGATCTGGCGCTGGGGGTTGGCCGCAGCGCCGGGCGTGGCTTGCGCGGCGGCGGCGGCCTCTTGCAGCGCCAGGCGGTCCACGCTTTCGTGTTGCAACTGCGCCAGGCGCGCCAGGCAAGGCAATAAATGGTTCATCTCAGGGGAATTCATGGGCGGATTTGGGTAACGGCGTCAGTGCCCTGGGTATAAAAGTCCAGGCGCCAGCTCACGACCACCTGGGTGGACAACAAGTCAGCGATCAGGGTCTCGGTCTGCGCCAATTCACGCGCGGCGTTCATCACGTCCAGCCACGACTTGCGCCCCGCTAAAAACTGCCGGTCGTAGGAATCGGCCACCGATTGCGCCGAGCGCAGTGACGCCTGCACCGCCGCCAGCCGGGCGTCTGCCGACTGGGCCAGCGCATGGTCGGCCAGCACCTGCTCGCCCACGGCGCGCAGTTGCACCTGCACGTCGGCCAGCGCGGCCTCCCACTGGCTGTTGGCTCCGGCCACGTTGGACAGCGTGGACAGGCCTGCGCCCAGGTGGGTGCTCATGCCCACAAAAAGCCGGCTCTCGGGCGCGCCATTGGCAAAGTTGAAGTTGCCGTACTGGCGCTCCAGGCGCACATACACGTCGGGCGACAGGTCGGCCCGGCGCTCGGCCAGGGTGGCTGCTTGCACCTGGGCCAGGGCTTGGGCCCGGCGCACCGCCGGGCTGATGTCCTGCGCCTGCACCAGCAGCACCTGCACGTCCGGGCCCACGGGGCGCGGCGGGGCAATAGCCGGTGCCAGCGCGCTGTGCGCCACCGGGCGCCCCAGCAACTGGCCCAGGCGGGCCAGCGCCATGTCACGCTGCGTACGCGCGGCCGTCACATCGGCACGGATGGCGTCCAGGCGGCCCAGGGCCAGCACCAGGTCGCTGTCGGCCGAGACGCCTTCGTCAATGCGGCGCTGCACCTGGTCACGCAGCCGGGTGTGGGTTTGCTCGCTTTTTTCGTTGGCTTGCGTCTTGATGTGCGCACCCAGCCAGTCGCCATAGGCCTGCACCACGCGCAGCGCCAGTTGCTGGCGGGTGTCGTCCTGGGTGGCTTGGCTTTGGTCCAGGTTGGCCTGGGCCTTATCGGCACCCGCGCTCAGGCGCCCGCCGGTGTACAGCGGCTGCTGCAAGCGCAGGGTGGCCACCTGTTTGTCGCCCTGGTAGAGCGGGTCGGTGGCGCTGGTGCCAGCGTTCTCTAGCGACACCGAAGGCGTGGGGTAAAACTGCCAGCGTGCGCTGTCAAGCCCGGCCTCAGCCGAGGCCACCAGCGCGCGCTGGCTTTGGGTGGACGGGTGGGTGGCCAGTGCGTCCCTTATCAGAGACTCCAGCATCTGGGCCTGCGCCCACACCGGGGCACAGGCGATGCAGCCAAAAAGCAGCTTGAGGCAGATGACTTGCAGGGGTCTTGCCATTTATGGCAAGACCTGCAACGCGACGTAACCGGTGTTGACATCACCGCTGGAGGCGACGAAGCCATCGGTCAGGTAGACGTGGGCGTGCCTGACACCGTAACCACGCGAGGCCGTCAAGTAACCGTTGGCCTGCCAGCCGGACGGCGTGCCGTTGCTGTTTGCCCCAGTCCCAGTCCCGTTGTAGGCATCCCAGATCGCCAGAAAGTCGTTGAAGGTGCCGGTGGTTTTATTCGTGCTTTCGCCCGCGTCTGTGTAGGTGGTGCCGTATTGAAGCCGGTCGAGGGGATACTCAATCCCGCCGTTGGCGGTGGGCAATGCGACCTTCACACCGTTGAGGGTTGCGTAGCGGATGGAGTCAGTGGTATCGGTCCCTGTGCCCACCGTGCCGACGTTGACTTCAGACAATGTAGACGTAAATATCCCATCCAGCTCATCGTGCCAGGAGTAGTCACCGCCTTTGTTGAGCGAGCCTGTGTTTTCACTGGTGCCATCACCACTGCGGTCCCAGTAGTAG
>CAMDHS010000154.1 GCA_945898115.1 Comamonas sp. lk | reverse complement strand
CCATTTTTACGATTCAAGAGCACACCCCATGAGCACAGCCCCCAACACTCCTGCCGCACAAGCACCCGGCGCACGCCAAAAAGCCCTGACCGTGGTCGGTCTCGTCGTCCTGATCGGTCTGGCCTACGGAGGCTACACCTGGTACGCCGGTCGCCACCAAGAGTCCACCGACAACGCCTACGTGCAAGGCAACGTCATCCAGATCACGCCGCAAATCGGCGGCACGGTCACGGCCATCCTGGCCGACGACACCGACTTCGTCAAAGCCGGCCAGCCCCTGGTGCAGCTTGACCCAGCCGACGCCAAAGTGGCGCTGCAACTGGCCCAGGCCAACCTGGCCCAAGCGGTGCGCCAGGTGCGCGGCCTTTATGCCAATAACCTGACGCTGGGGGCACAAATCAGCCTGCGCGACACCGACGTGGTCAAAGCCCAAAACGAAGTCAGCCGCGCAAGCGACGACCTGGCGCGGCGACAGTCGCTGGTGGGCAACGGCGCGGTGTCCAAGGAAGAGCTGGCACACGCCCAGTCGCAACTGGCCCAAGCCCAAAGCACACTAGCCGCTGCCAAAGCCGCAGTGCTGGCTGCCCGCGACCAGTTAGGCAGCAACCAGACGCTGACCGACGGCACCAAGCTAGAAAACCACCCCAGCGTGGAAGCCGCCGCCGCCAAGATGCGTGAGGCCTATCTGGCGCTGCACCGCGCCGCCCTGCCCGCCCCGGTGGACGGCTTTGTAGCCAAGCGCACGGTGCAACTCGGCCAGCGCGTGGCTGCAGGAACGCCACTGATGTCAGTAATCGCGCTTGACACCCTTTGGGTGGACGCCAACTTCAAAGAAGTGCAGCTGCGCAATATCCGCATCGGCCAGCCTGTCACATTGACTGCCGACCTGTACGGCAAGCAGGTGCAATACAAAGGCACGGTGGCCGGCCTGGGCGCAGGCACGGGCGCTGCGTTTTCGCTCTTGCCCGCGCAAAACGCTACCGGCAACTGGATCAAGGTGGTGCAGCGCGTACCGGTGCGCGTGGCGCTGGACGCCAAAGAAGTAGCCGCCAAGCCGCTGCGCGTGGGCCTGTCCATGGAAGCCACCGTGGACGTGACCCAGCAAGACGGCAAGGCGCTGTCGGACGCGCCCCGCGCAGCATCGAGCGTGCAAACCGATGTGTACGCCATGCTGGACGAACAAGCCACGGCTGCGATCAGCCGCACCATCGCCGCCAACGCCGGCCGGGGCCGCAACGGAAACGCCCCATGAGTGCAGCCAACCCCGCCGCAGACAGCGCACCTGCGCCGGTAGCAGCAGCGGCTGCGGCGGCACCCTCGTTTTCTCAAGTGCAACCGCTGCAAGGGGCAGCGCGCATGTGGGGCACGATTGCGCTATCAGCGGCAACCTTTATGAACGTGCTGGACTCGTCGATTGCCAATGTGTCCCTGCCGGCCATTGCGGGTGACTTGGGCGTGAGCCCCAACCAAGGCACCTGGGTGGTCACCAGCTTTGGCGTGGCCAACGCGATTGCACTGCCGCTCACCGGCTGGCTGTCGCAGCGCTTTGGCCAGGTGCGCTTGTTTACGGCCAGCGTGCTGCTGTTTGTCATCGCGTCCTGGCTGTGCGGCCTGGCACCCAATATGTCCACGCTGATCGCCATGCGCGCGCTGCAAGGTTTTGTGGCCGGGCCCATGATGCCGCTGGCGCAAACCCTGTTGCTGTCCAGCTACCCTCCAGCGATGGCGGGGCTGGCGATGGCGCTGTGGGCCATGACCACGCTAGTAGCCCCCGTGATGGGACCCCTCTTGGGTGGCTGGATTACGGACAATATGCACTGGGGCTGGATTTTTTACATCAACATCCCCGTGGGCTTTTTGGCCGCGTTCATTACTTGGACCGTCTTTAAGAAGCGCGAAACCCCCACCCAGAAACTGCCGATTGACACCATGGGCCTGAGCTTGCTGGTGCTGGCTGTGGCGGCCTTGCAAATCATGCTGGACCGGGGCAAGGAACTGGACTGGTTCCATTCCGGCGAAATCATCACCCTGGGGCTGGTGGCGCTGATTGGCGGGGCGTTTTTTGTGGCCTGGGAGTTGACGGACAAGCACCCGGTAGTGGACTTGCGACTACTCAAACAACGCAACTTTGCAGTCGGCTCGATTTGCCTGGCCATCGCTTACAGCCTGTTCATTGGCAACCTGGTGCTGCTGCCGCTGTGGCTGCAGCAGTTCATGGGCTACACCTCGACCCAAGCGGGCATGCTGCTGGCGCCCGTGGGTTTGTTTGCCATATTGCTCTCGCCCATTGTAGGCAAAAACGTGCAAAAGACCGACCCGCGCATGCTGGCCACGTTCGCGTTTGTGATGTTTGCGCTGGTGCTGCTGATGCGCTCGCACTTCAACACACAGGCGGACTTCTTCACCATCATGATTCCCACCATCGTGCAGGGCGTGGCGGTGGCGTTTTTCTTTATCCCTTTGAGCAGCATTACGCTGGGCGGCATTGCGCCAGCGCAAATGGCCTCGGCCTCGGGCTTGTCCAACTTCATGCGGATTGTGGGCGGCGCCTTTGGCACGTCTATCACCATCACGCTCTGGCAGGACCGGGCGGCGGTGCACCACGCGCAAATCATTGAGTCGGTCAACCTGGGCAGCCAGGCCACAACCAGTGCGCTGGGCGGTTTGTCATCCTTGGGGCTCAACAACGCGCAAAGCCTGGCCACCATCAACCGCCTGGTCGATCAGCAGGCTTTTATGCTGGCGGCCAATGACATCTTCATGGGCTCGGCGGTGATTTTCATGCTCTTGATCCCGACCATCTGGTTTGCCAAGCGAGTGCGGATGGTGCCGCCTGCTGCGCCCGGCGGTGGCCCGCAAGCACCGAGTGCGGCGGACGCAGCGGCAGGGGCGCATTAGGGCTCACACCCCTGTGAAGGTACGCCCTCTGAGGGGCTTTGTGGGCGTTTTCCCACTCTCTCCCCCAACCCCTCTCTCGCCCAGCGGGCGAGTGAGGGGAGCCGAACAGCCACATTTGAGTTTGTCGCTTCGGCTAGCCTTCTACTGGCGTGGCGCCAGCCTGTACGCGGGACATACGGTTGCAGGCCAGCAATTCACAGAAGTGGCCAGTGGTGCCCTGGCCGGGGCGACGTAACCAAATGTGGCTGTTGGCTCCCCCTTTCTACCCCGCTGGGGTGGAAAGGGGGTTGGGGGGATAGGGGGGTAAAAAAAGCCTTTTTGGGCGCAAAACGCCCACCCCACCGGCGCTTAAACCAACTTCACGCCGGTTTTTTCCTGCAGCGCTTCCAGCGTCACGCCAGGCGCCATCTCCACTACTTTCAGACCGTAAGGCGTCACGTCCATCACCGCCAAGTCGGTGATGATGCGGTCCACCACGCCCACACCGGTGAGCGGCAAGGTGCAGTGGGGCAAGATTTTTAGGTCGATGGTGCCGTCTTTCTTTTTGGCCACGTGCTCCATCAGCACAATCACGCGCTTCACGCCTGCCACCAAGTCCATGGCGCCGCCCATGCCTTTGACCATCTTGCCCGGAATCATCCAGTTGGCCAGGTCGCCCTGTTCGCTCACCTGCATGGCGCCCAAAATGCTCAGGTTGATCTTGCCGCCGCGGATCATGGCAAAGCTCTCGTGGCTGCCAAAAATGCTGGATCCCTTGATGGTGGTCACGGTTTGTTTGCCCGCGTTGATCAGGTCGGCATCGACCTCCGAGTCAATGGGGAACGGGCCGATGCCGAGCATGCCGTTTTCGCTTTGCAGCCACACCTCTTTGTCGGCGGGGACATGGTTGGCCACCAGGGTAGGAATGCCGATGCCGAGGTTGACGTAAAAACCGTCTTCCAGCTCTTGTGCGGCGCGTGCGGCCATTTGGTCTTGGGTCCAGCTCATGTTCAAACTCCTGCTTTTTCGGTCTGCGCCGCACGGTCGTGCGGCGCTTCGTTCTGTACTGCGTGGTCGCGCGGCGCTTCGGTCTGTGCCGCTTGGTCGCGCGGCGCTTCTGTAATCGTGCGTTTCTCTATGCGTTTTTCTGGCGTGGCATTGAGCACGATGCGGTGCACATAAATGCCGGGCAAATGCACTTGGTCGGGCTCGATGGCGCCGGTCTCCACAATCTCTTCCACCTCCACCACCGTGATCTTGCCGGCCATGGCCACCGCCGGGTTGAAATTGCGCGCGGTCAAGCGGAACTGCAAATTGCCCGACTTGTCCGCCCGGTGCGCCTTGACCAGCGCCACGTCGGGCACCAGGGCGTGTTCCATCACATAGGTTTCGCCGCCAAATTCGCGCAGCTCTTTGCCGTCGGCCACGATGGTGCCCACGCCGGTTTTGGTAAAAAACGCCGGAATGCCCGCACCACCGGCGCGCAGCTTTTCAGCAAGCGTGCCTTGGGGCGTAAATTCGAGGGCCAGTTCGCCCGCCAGGTACTGGCGCTCAAACTCTTTGTTTTCGCCCACATAGCTGGAAATCATTTTCTTGATCTGGCGCGTCTCTAGTAGCTTGCCCAAGCCAAAGCCGTCAACGCCGGCGTTGTTGGAAATGGCGGTCAGGTTTTGCACGCCGCTGTCGCGCAGCGCTTCTATCAAGGCTTCGGGAATGCCGCACAAGCCAAAGCCGCCCACGGCGATCAATTGGTTGTCGTGCGCGATGCCGTCAAGCGCGGCGGCGGCGCTGGGGAAAATTTTGTTCACTGGGCAAATCTCCGGTGGTTCAGACTAAGGGCCAAAAACCCAACGATACTACCTATGCGCATACGTAGTTTTTCGTAGCGTGTAAACCCTGCCTCGCCCTTCCCTGCCCTTCGCCACCTGCCCCGCACCATGGACATTGATTTCAGACTGGCGTTTGACATGGCCCCTGTGGGCCTAGTGCTCTCGCGCAACCGCACCATCATGGACTGCAACCAGCGCGTTTGCGAGATTTTTGGCGCCGCACGCGAACAGCTGCTAGGCCAGAGTTTTCAGGTGCTTTACCCCAGCGCCGACGAGTTCGAACGCACCGGCGCACGCATTGCGCCCATCCTCAACCGCAGCGGCAGCTATGCCGACGACCGCATCATGCGCCGCCTGGACGGCCGCTTCAAAGGCGAAGCCTTTTGGTGCCACGTGACCGGCCGCGCTCTGAACCGCGACGCGCCGCATGAAGCCGGCATCTGGAGTTTTGAAGACTTAAGCGAGCGCCACCCAGTCAAAGCCGAACTCACCGCCCGCGAACGCGAAGTGGCCGCCCACCTGATGCAGGGCCTGACGTCCAAAAACATTGGCCGCGCCCTGACGATTAGCCACCGCACGGTCGAAATCTACCGCGCCCGCCTGATGCGCAAATACCAGGCGTCCACCACCGCCGACCTGGTGCAAAAACTGATGTCGGGCTAAACGCGCTGCCCCTGCGCCAGCCCACGCCCGACAATCGTCCCTCAATTCCATTCGAGTCCGCAATGCCCCAAACCCCAAGCACCCCGCAGTCGCTGCCCGACGCACTCCAAGACGCCGCCCAGCGCCTGACCGAACTCGAGATCAAGGCCAGCTTTGCCGAAGACCTGCTCGACAAACTCGACCAGATCGTTATCCGCCAGCAAACCCAAATCAACGCGCTCATCAGCGAAGTGCTGCACCTGCGACAGCAATCGTCCGACCCGCAAGCGCCGGGGCAGCGCAATTTGCGGGATGAGTTGCCGCCGCATTACTGAGTTCGCGGTTTGTTAAGCGACTGCGCCCAAAGAGGCGACTTCAAGGGATGCCCAAGTTATCCAAAGACACTTCACCACTCGGCCGCTTAGGACAATTGCCTCTGCCGATAAAAGCGCTGCACACGCAGCTGGTCGCCCACCAGCCGGTAGTCAAAGCTGTGCCCTGTTTTTGGCACTGCGTAAGTTCGTACACCGGATGCTGGAGCATGCGCGCCAATGTCCTATGCGCCGGACAAGAGGCTGAGCGATTTTTCCACCCGTTTGTGGACCAACTCTGCACTGCTGGGGTCTTGCTGAGCGATGTAAGTTAGGCTGGAGATAAATTGATTTCGTGCCTGGCCAGACCAGACAACCGTACGGCTCATGCAGCCGCGCGTACGTCGCTTTGTGCCTGACGGACTGCGGTCAACGCATCGCGCATCACCTCTGCATGCGCCACGGAGTCGACTGCTGCAAACTGCGCATCCGCCAAGGCGTTTTCCTGAATACTGAGTTCAACCGCCTCAAACCCGTCGCGAAGCACAAAGCGCAGCATGGCCGCAGGGCTGCGCCCTGCGGCTTGGGCCAAGCGGTTGATGCGGGTTTGGGCGACTTTGGAAAGTTGTATTTCAGGGTTGGTCATGGTGGTACTCCAAACTCGCGCCATCCTAGTCCAATCTTGCCCAAAAAGTCGATCCAGCGTGCCTAAAAGCTAGACGCCTACCACCCCGAGTCAACTGCCGGCCAACCCCACCACCACCTCATTCGCGCTGCGAAACGCCTCCACCGCCGTCGGCACGCCGCAGTACACCGCCGCGTGCAGCAGCACTTCTTGGATTTCGGCCTGGGTAGCGCCGTTGTTCAGGGCGCCGCGCACATGGCCTTTGAGTTCGTTTTGTTTGCCAAGCGCGGTCAGCATGGCCACGGTGATCAGGCTGCGGGTTTTTAGGTCCAGGCCGGGGCGCTGCCAGACGTCGCCCCAGGCGGCGCGGGTGATGTGATCTTGGATGGGCTGGGTAAAAGGCGTGGCGTTACCCAGGGCGTTGGCCACAAAGTCTTCGCCCATCACGGCTTTGCGGGTGGCCAGGCCTTGGTCGTAGGCGGATTGCATGTAGGGTCCTTTCAGGCTTCAACAAAAGAGCCAAAGCATACCCAAGCCACGCCCACGTCGCACCCTGGTGCGCCGCTACCAGGGGCCGCCTCACAACTGCGCCTTAATTACAGCGCGCAGATTGGCAGTCCCTAGACAGGTGGCGTGATCCGGGCAATGTGACGCGTACGCCGCAGCAAAAAAATCACGATGCCGGTGTTGAGCAGGTTCCAGGCGACACCGTTGAGAAACGCCGCATGGTAAGACCCGGTAAGGTCAAACACCTTGCCCGACATCCAGCCCCCCAGTGCCATACCCACCATGGTGAACATGATGACGGTACCCACGCGCATACCGATTTTCTCAGTGGCGAAATGCTCCCTGACGATGATGGTGTAAGACGGCACGATGCCGCCCTGGAACAGCCCGAACATGGCCGATACCAAGTACAAGGAAACCAGTCCGTCGAAGGGCAGAAACATCAAAAGCGCAGTGCCTTGCAAGATCGACCCCAGCA
>CAMDHS010000153.1 GCA_945898115.1 Comamonas sp. lk | reverse complement strand
TCCAGTTGCGAAGCCACTGCGTCGTCGGCCGGGCGGATGTCGAACCAGTGGAATTTTTCCACCGAGTCAAGGTAAGCACGGTCGATCTTGGTGCCCTTGGCCAGCTTTTGCGGGCCGCCGTTGGCTGCCTTGCCGTCGAGCAGCTTGGCAATACGGTCAAAAGCGTCAGCTTCCACAATGCGGATCTGGTCGTTAAGGTCAAGGCGGAAACGCTTCAACTCGTCGTCAATGATCTGCTGGGCGCGCTTGTCGCGGGTGATGCCTTCGCGGGTAAACACTTGCACGTCGATGACGGTGCCCGAGCTGCCCTGGTCCACGCGCAGCGAGGTGTCTTTCACGTCGCTTGCTTTTTCGCCGAAGATGGCGCGCAAGAGCTTTTCTTCTGGCGTGAGTGTGGTTTCACCTTTGGGTGTGACCTTGCCGACCAGCGTGTCGCCGGGCAGGACTTCGGCGCCCACATAAATGATGCCGGACTCGTCCAGACGGTTGAGTTGCTGTTCGCTCAGGTTGGGAATATCACGGGTGATTTCTTCCGCGCCCAGCTTGGTGTCACGCGCCATGACCACGAGCTCTTCGATATGGATCGAGGTGTAACGGTCTTCTGCGACCACGCGCTCACTGATCAGAATCGAATCTTCGAAGTTGTAGCCGTTCCATGGCATGAAAGCCACGAGCATGTTCTGGCCCAAGGCGAGTTCGCCCAGGTCGGTCGATGCGCCGTCGGCAATCACGTCGCCGCGGTCGAGCTTGTCGCCCTTCTTGACGATGGGACGCTGGTGGATGTTGGTGTTCTGGTTGGAACGCTGGTACTTGATCAGGTTGTAGATGTCCACGCCCACTTCGCCGGCTTGCGCTTCGGCGTCGTTCACGCGAATCACCACGCGGGTAGCGTCCACATAGTCCACGATACCGCCACGGGTGGCGGTTACTACGGTGCCAGAGTCAACCGCTGACACGCGCTCGATACCGGTGCCGACAAAGGCTTTTTCGGGACGCAGCACAGGCACGGCCTGGCGCTGCATGTTGGCGCCCATGAGCGCGCGGTTCGCGTCATCGTGCTCCAGGAAGGGCACGAGCGATGCGGCTACCGACACGATCTGTGCGGGCGACACGTCCATGTACTGCACGCGCTCAGCGCCGCACAGGATGGATTCGCCTTTTTCACGCGCCGAGACCAGGTCGCCCGTCAGCAGTCCGTCTTTGTCCAAGGCCGCATTGGCCTGGGCAATCACGTACTTGCCTTCTTCGATGGCCGACAAATAGTCGATGTCCATCGTGACCTTGCTGTTGGCCACGCGGCGGTACGGGGTTTCAATGAAGCCATACTCGTTCAAGCGGGCGTACAAAGCCAGCGAGTTGATCAGACCAATGTTGGGACCTTCAGGTGTTTCGATAGGGCAGACGCGACCGTAATGGGTCACGTGCACGTCACGCACTTCAAAGCCGGCACGCTCACGCGTCAAACCACCTGGGCCAAGGGCTGATACACGGCGCTTGTGGGTGATCTCGGACAAGGGATTGGTCTGGTCCATGAACTGGGACAGCTGCGACGCGCCGAAGAACTCTTTGAGCGCTGCGGAAATCGGCTTGCTGTTGATCAGGTCGTGGGGCATGAGCGGCTCTTGCTCGGCCTGGCCCAAACGCTCTTTCACGGCTTTCTCAATCCGTGCCAAACCGGTGCGGTATTGGTTCTCGGCCAGCTCGCCCACGCAACGTACGCGGCGGTTACCCAAGTGGTCAATGTCGTCCACATCGCCGCGGCCATTGCGCAAGTCCACCAGGATCTTGACAACCGACAGGATGTCTTCGTTGGTCAGAACCATGGGGCCGGTCGACTCGGCGCGGCCCATTTTGGCGTTGAACTTCATGCGGCCCACACGCGACAGATCGTAGGTGTCCGGGTTGTAGAACAGGCGCTGGAATAGCGCTTGCACTGCGTCTTCGGTTGGCGGCTCGCCGGGGCGCATCATGCGGTAGATGGCCACGCGGGCAGCAAACTCGTCCACCGTCTCGTCGGTGCGCAGGGTTTGCGAAATGTAGGCGCCTTGGTCCAACTCATTGGTGTAAATACAGGCCAATTCGTTGATGCCCGAGGAACGCAGCTTTTTCAGCAAGGCTTCGGTCAGCTCTTCGTTGGCCTTGGCCACGATCTCACCGGTGTCTGCTTCGACAATGTTGCGTGCAACCACGCGGCCGATCAGGAAGTCTTCGGGCACGCTGATGTGCGTGGTGTCAGACTGCTCGAGTTCGCGGGTGTGGCGGGCGGTAACGCGCTTGTCTTTGGCCACCACCACTTTACCGGACTTGTCGGTCAGGTCAAAGCGGGCGACTTCACCGCGCAGGCGCTCGGCCACAAATTCCATTTGTGCACCGCTGTCCATCAGGCGGAAGTTGTCGTTGACAAAGAAGTTTGCCAGGATCGATTCGTTGTTCAGGCCAATGGCCTTGAGCAAAATCGTGACCGGCATCTTGCGGCGGCGGTCCACACGGAAGTACAGCAGGTCTTTGGGATCGAACTCAAAATCGAGCCAGGAACCGCGGTAAGGGATGATGCGTGCCGAAAACAGCAGCTTGCCCGAACTGTGGGTTTTGCCCTTGTCATGTTCAAAAAACACGCCAGGTGAGCGATGCAACTGCGACACAATCACGCGCTCGGTGCCGTTGATGATGAAGGAACCCTTGCCGGTCATCAAAGGCACTTCGCCCATGTAGACCTCTTGCTCTTTGACTTCCTTAACCACCTTGTTTTGGCTGGTGGACGATTCACGGTCATAAATGATCAGCTGCACTTTAGCGCGCACAGCGGACGCAAAGGTCAAACCACGGGTCTGGCACTCACGCACGTCAAAACCAGGCTTAGCCAGGTTGTACTCGAGGTACTTCATCTCGACAAAACCATTGTGCGAGACGATAGGGAATGCAGCTTCAAACGCCGCCTGCAAACCCTCTTGGGTGCGCTTTTTAGGGGCGACATCTGCCTGCAAAAACGCGATATACGCGTCTTTTTGCATTTGCAGCAAGTAAGGAATTTCGAGCACGCTATCGCGGTTACCGAAATTTTTGCGAATTCGCTTGCGTTCTGTGTATGTATAAGCCATTAGATCTCCGGGCAAAGGCTGAGGATTCCTGCGGGTCCTGGGTGACTGTGTGTCTTTTCTTGGTGATTGGCCACTACCAACCATTGGCGGACGGTTGCGCATTGCACGCAACCCGAACCAAGGCATCTTCTGCAGTCGGGGTCAGAAGACACTTGAAAACCTGGCCCTAAGGGCTGGTTTACAGGTGTGCTCTGAAAGCACAAAAAGCTGGTCCGAAAACCAGCCTTCGTAAATCGGGGGTGGGGCGTATGGAGCGAGATGCAGTGTGTCGCGAGAAGCGCAACCGTACTGGTGTAAGGTGAGCATCACAGCGGCGCAATGCGCTCGCGCAGTAGCCCCAGACCGATTTACTTGAGTTCGACTTTGGCGCCGGCTTCTTCCAGCTTCTTCTTGGCGGCTTCAGCATCGGCCTTGGCCATGCCTTCTTTGACCGCTTTAGGAGCACCGTCCACCAGATCTTTGGCTTCTTTCAAGCCCAGACCCGTGATTTCACGCACAGCTTTAATCACCGAGACCTTGTTTGCGCCGATTTCTGTCAACATCACGTTGAATTCGGTCTGCTCTTCAGCCACGGCAGCAGCAGCACCGCCGCCAGCAGCAGGTGCCGACATCGCTGCGGCGCTTACGCCAAATTTCTCTTCGATGGCTTTCACCAGGTCGTTGAGTTCCATGACCGTCATGCTGTCGAGCGCGGTCAAAAATGCGTCTTTATCGAATGCCATTTTTATTTCCTAACAATATTGGTTACTACAACAGAGGGGCTTACGCCGCCACTGCTTCGGCCGGGGCAGCTTCTTCTGCTGCACCTGCGCCACGCTGTTCCGCCAAAGCGGCCAGCACACGGGCTGTACGCGAAATAGGGGATTGCATCAAGCCCAACAACTGCGCCAACAACACTTCTTTCGAAGGGATGCTTGCCAGTTGCTTCACGCCGTTCGCGTCCAAAGCCTTGCCACCGTACGCACCGGCACGAATCACCAACTTGTCGTTGGTCTTCGCGAACTCGGCAACCACTTTCGCGGCTGCAACTGCGTCGACAGAAAAGCTATAGATCAAGGGACCGGTCATCTGGTTGGCCAATACCTCGAAGCCGCTACCGGCAACAGCACGGCGAGCCAAGGTGTTTTTCAACACACTCAACGTCACCCCACTGTTGCGCGCGGTAGTGCGCAACTTGGTCATGTCAGCAACCGTGATGCCGCGGTATTCCGCGATCACGAGCGTTTGAGCTTTAGCGGCGAGGCTGGTCACGTCAGATATGACCGCTTCTTTCTCACTGCGATTAAGACTCAAGGTTTACTCCTTTACATGCGCTTTGCAACTCTCGTCACTCGCGCTCCATATTGCAGCGACCAACTGTGGAAGGAATTCAATCCGTCTGCAGCGGGGTCGCCATCTGCGTTGGTTTTCACTGATTAAGTGCAGCAAAGCCACACACCAACGGTCTTGGATGGCTCTGTGGCGGCAAATTGCCACCTCAGACCCACCACATCGGGCGCTTCTCTCAAAGCACCCAAATTCAACAATCTCCGGCTTAGCCCGAAATCGTTTGCAAGTCCACGCGCACGCCCACACCCATGGTGGACGACACGGCGACCTTGCGCAAATACACACCCTTGCTCGACGCAGGCTTGGACTTGTTCAGCGCTTCAATCAGCGCTGCCAAATTGCCTTGCAGCTTGTCCGAGTCAAACGAACGGCGACCAATGGTCGAATGGATAATGCCGGCCTTGTCAACACGGTATTGCACCTGACCGGCCTTGGCATTGCGCACGGCAGTAGCCACATCGGGGGTGACGGTACCAACCTTGGGGTTAGGCATCAAACCGCGTGGTCCGAGGATCTGGCCCAAAGTACCCACAACGCGCATGGCGTCAGGAGCGGCAATCACGATATCAAAAGGCATGTCACCGGCCTTGACCATAGCGGCCAGGTCGTCCATGCCCACGATGTCAGCGCCAGCGGCGCGGGCTTCGTCAGCCTTTGCACCTTGGGCGAACACCGCAACGCGCGTGGTTTTGCCGGTGCCGTTAGGCAGCACAACCGCGCCACGCACCACTTGGTCCGACTTCTTGGCGTCGATACCGAGTTGCACTGCAACGTCGATCGACTCGTCGAACTTGGCGTTGGCGAACTCTTTGACCAGTGCCAGTGCGTCCCCGAACGGGTACAGCTTGGTGGCAACGATCTTGCCCTGTTGGGCCTTTTGTTTTTTGGTCAGTTTGGACATTTACACGCCCTCCACATTCACGCCCATGGACCGGGCCGAGCCAGCAATGGTGCGAACCGCAGCGTCCAGATCGGCTGCAGTCATGTCTTTCATCTTGGTCTTGGCGATTTCTTCGAGCTGAGCGCGCGTGATCTTGCCAACCTTGTCGCTGTGCGGACGGGCAGAGCCCTTGTCCAGCTTGATAGCCTTCTTGATCAAAACCGTCGCAGGCGGCGTCTTGATGATGAAGGTAAAGCTCTTGTCGGCAAACGCCGTGATCACCACGGGCAAAGGCAGACCTGGCTCCACACCTTGAGTCTGCGCGTTAAACGCCTTGCAGAACTCCATGATGTTCAATCCACGTTGACCCAATGCAGGGCCGATGGGGGGGGATGGGTTGGCCTTACCGGCTGGCACTTGCAGCTTGATAAAACCGACGATTTTTTTCGCCATGATTTCTCCTTACGGGTGATAGCGCTTTGGTGCTGCACAACGCAGACCTCAGCTCCCCGGGGTATCGACTTCAACCACCATTCACGCCGCGTCGGAAAAACGTGAACTGCAGACAGGCACAAGGCCCGCCAAAAAACTTAAGTCTTCTCTATCTGCGAGAACTCCAGCTCCACCGGCGTGGAGCGACCAAAAATGGTGACCGAGACACGCACTTTGCTTTTGTCATAGTTCACGTCTTCCACCGAACCGTTGAAGTCGGTGAACGGACCGTCCTTGATGCGCACAAACTCGCCCACCATGAACTCCACCTTGTGGCGGGGCTTCTCGGTGCCTTCTTGCATTTGGCTGACGATTTTTTCCACTTCAGCTTGCGAAATGGGCGCGGGGCGGTTCTTGGCGCCGCCCACAAAACCGGTCACCTTGTTGGTGTGTTTGACCAGATGCCAGGTGTCGTCACCCATGATCATTTCAACCAGCACGTAACCAGGGAAGAACTTGCGTTCGGTAGTTTTTTTCTGGCCGTTCTTGATCTCTACGACCTCTTCCATCGGCACCAAAATCCGGCCGAATTTGTCTTCCATGCCGGCACGTTGAATGCGCTCCAGGATATTGCGCTCCACGGCTTTTTCCATGCCCGAATAGGCATGCACAACGTACCAACGCAAATCAGGGTTGGCCGCTGGCGCCAAAATGGCCTCAGCGGGAGTGACTGGCAGGTCTTCAGACATCATTTTTTCCACCCCAGTATCAAATCGTAAAAAAGCCACTCAAGGGTTTTGTCGGTGAGCCACAAAAACATCGCCATGATCAACACAAAGCCAAAAACGTAGGCAGTGATCTGGGTCGCTTCCTTACGGGTGGGCCACACGACCTTGCGCACTTCGCGCCAGGCGTCGCGCCCAAACGCGACCAATTGCTTGCCCGACTCGGATACCAGAAATACGCCAACCGCCGCTGCCATGCCCAGCAAAAACACCAGCCACTGCACCAGCGGCCCTTGCTTGGACAACAAGAAGTAAGCCGTCAGCGCGGCCAACGCCAAAACGCCAGCGCCAGCCAATTTCGCTTTGTCTGCTGCAGTGTTGATCGTTTGTACTTGTGGTGTGGCCATGATGACGATAATTTCGCTTTGTTACTCAAACGGTTTGCGTGGTCTTAAGACGCGTAAGCCCGCTACATCGTAGCGGGCCTAGAAGCCACCTTACTCAACCCGCCAGGTGGCAGGGGCAGTAGGAATCGAACCTACAACCTTCGGTTTTGGAGACCGACGCTCTGCCAATTGAGCTATACCCCTTCGACTGATTTACCGAGAGCAGTCAAAAAATTGCTTTTTTTAACTGCCCGCTCGTTTCTGTTGCTTAAGCGATGATTTTTGCAACCACGCCGGCGCCAACCGTACGACCACCTTCGCGGATGGCGAAGCGCAAGCCTTCTTCCATCGCAATGGGGTTGATCAGCTTGACCGTGATCGACACGTTGTCACCAGGCATCACCATCTCTTTGCCTTCTGG
>CAMDHS010000152.1 GCA_945898115.1 Comamonas sp. lk | reverse complement strand
CCGATGCGCCTCCCGGCATCAAGGGCGTGAGCCTGTTTGTGGTGCCTAAGTTTTTGGTCAATGCCGACGGCAGCGTGGGCGAACGCAATGGCATTTACTGCGGCGGTATCGAACACAAAATGGGCATCAAGGCCAACGCCACCTGCCAGATGGTGCTCGACGGCGCCGTGGGCAGCATGGTGGGCGCGCCCAACAAGGGCATGAACGGCATGTTCGTGATGATGAACGCGGCACGCTTGGGCGTGGGCAACCAGTCTTTGGGCCTGACCGAAGTGGCTTACCAAAACGCCTTGGCCTATGCCAAAGACCGCATTCAGATGCGCTCGCTCTCGGGCGTCAAGGCCAAGGACAAGGCGGCTGACCCCATCATCGTCCACCCCGATGTGCGCAAGATGCTGCTCACTGCCAAAGCCTACGCCGAAGGCGGTCGCGCCCTGCAGGCCTATGGCGCCATGCTGCTCGAACAAGAACATGGCCACCCTGATGAGGCGGTACGCAAAGAGGCGGGGGAGATGCTGGCCATGCTTACACCCATTGTCAAGGCCTTCATCACCGACAACGGCTGGACCGCCACCTCGGCCTGCCTGCAGGTGTTTGGCGGCCACGGCTTTATCAAGGAATGGGGCATGGAGCAGTTTGTGCGCGACGCCCGCATCAATATGATTTACGAGGGCACCAACACCATCCAGTCGCTCGATTTGCTGGGCCGCAAGATTTTGGGCAACCAGGGCGCTACGCTGCGCAAGTTTGGCAAGCTCATTGGCAAGCTGGCCAAAGAAGAGGCCGACAACGCTGGCATGAAAGAGTTCATCACCCCCGTGGCCACCCTGGGCGAGCAGATGACGCAGTTCACCATGGAAATCGGCATGAAAGGCATGCAAAACCCCGATGAAGTGGGCGCCGCCGCCGTGGACTACCTGCGCGTGGCCGGGCACATGGTGTTTGGCTACTTTTGGGCCCGCATGGCGCAAGTGGCGCTGCGCGAGATTGCCGCGGGCAATACCGATCCTTTCTACCAAGCCAAGCTGCAAACCGCGCGCTTTTACTTTGCCAAACTGTTCCCCGAGACCGCCACCCTGATGCAAACTGCGCGCGCTGGCAGCGCCGTGCTGATGGAAACAGATGCGGTGTTCGCCTGATTTTTTGCTGTCACCCGTTCCTGTCCCCCCAACCTAAGGAGTTTGTTATGAAGAAAGTACTTTTTGCTGCCAGCTTGCTCGGTCTTGCCGCCTTTGCCCAGGCCCAGATGACGCCCCTGGGCGCATGGCACAGTATTGACGATGAAACCAAAAAGCCCAAGGCCTTGATCCGCATCAGCACTAACGCCAGCGGCGTCATGTCTGGTGTGGTGGAAAAGTCACTGGACCCCAAACCCGGCGCCGAACCCAACTGCGACAAATGCACCGACGACCGCAAGGGCAAGCCAAAAATCGGCATGGAAATCATCCGTGGCGGTAAAAAGGTCGATGGCAAAGACGTGTGGGAACAAGGCAAGATCCTCGACCCCGAAAACGGCACCGACTACAGCCTGCGCCTGACCCCGGTGGATGGCGGTAAAAAGCTCGAAGTGCGTGGCTACGTGGGCACGCCCATGCTAGGCCGCACCCAAACCTGGATCCGCGCCGAATGATGCATGCGGCCTGGACCCCTGCAGTGCAAGCCGTCAAGGCGGGAGCATGAGCCTGCACCCCTTTGACGCTGCGCTGCAACTGCAGCCCCAGGCCGACGGCAGTTTTCTTGGCGCCACCAGCCCGGCCTGGGCCAATATGGTCGGGCCCTTTGGTGGCATCACGGCGGCTACCGTGGTGCACGCCATCGTGGGCCACGCCCAGTGCCTGGGCTCGCCGGTGGCGCTTACCCTTAATTACGTGGCAGCCATTGCTGACGGAGCCTTCAGGCTGCTGCTGCGCATTGCGCGCACCAACCGAAGCACCCAGCACTGGGTGTTTGAGGTCCAGCAAACCGCCGTGGACGGCAGCGTGGACTGCGTGTTGACCGGCACCGCCATGACGGCCCAGCGCCGCGAGACCTGGAGCGCCCACGACCTGGCCATGCCTGCCGTTCCCGCGCCTGAGACCTTGCCCGAGGCCCGCTCGCCCAACATGGTGGAATGGTTTACCCGCTTTGACATGCGCCCCGTGTCGGGCAGCTTGCCCCAGGTCTGGGACGGCTCCGAGAGTGAACTGCCCGCGCACGAGGCCAGCCTGAGCCAGCTCTGGGTGCGCGACCGCGCGGGCCGCGCGCTGGACTTTGCCGCGCTTGCTGCTACTGCCGATGTTTTCTTTCCCCGCATCTGGCGTCGCCGCGCCACATGGACGCCTGCGGGCACCGTGTCCATGACCGTGTATTTCCACGCCGACAGCGCCCAGCTCGCCCAGGCCGGTGCCGGGTATGTGCTGGCGCAGGCGCATGGCCAGGTGTTTCGCAATGGCTTTTTTGACCAAAGTGGCTGCGTCTGGAGCGCTGCGGGCGTGCCGCTGGCGACCACGCACCAGCTTGTCTATTTCAAGGAATAGGCGCGCGCTCCAAGCCCGTTTTTTTACCTGTATCGCCCTTCAAGAAAACCGAGAACCTGCCATGCAAGACGTATTGATCGACAGCGCCGACGGCGTGATGACCCTCACCCTGAACCGCGTTGAAAAAAAGAACTCCCTCACCCAGGCCATGTACAGCGCCTGTGCCGACGCTTTGTCGCAGGCATCCACTGACGCTAGCGTGCACGTCGTCGTCATCCAGGGCCACGCCACGATTTTTAGCGCGGGCAACGACATCAGCGACTTTTTGAACCGCGGTGCCAGCACCCCAGACGCACCGGTGTTCCGCTTTTTGCGCGGCCTGGCCACTTTCCCTAAGCCCTTGATCGCTGCGGTCTGCGGTCCGGCCGTGGGCGTGGGCACCACCATGCTCTTCCATTGCGACTTGGTCTACGCGGGCGACAACGCGGCGTTTTCTATGCCTTTTGTCAACCTGGGCCTGTGCGCCGAAGCGGCTTCTAGCCTCTTGGCCCCGCGCCTGATGGGCTACCACCGCGCCGCCGAAGCCTTGCTGATGGGCGAGCCCTTTATGGCCGAAACCGCTCTCGAAGTGGGCCTGGTCAACCGCATCGTGCCCCCGTCTGAGGCCAACAACCTGGCCCAAAGCCAGGCGCGCAAACTCGCGGCCAAGCCCCTGCCTTCACTGGTTGAGACCAAGCGCCTGATGAAAAAAGGCCAAATGGCCGAAGTGCTGGCGCAAATGGACGAGGAGGGCGCGAGCTTTGGCCGCCTGCTGCAAGCGCCCCACGCCAAGGAAGCCTTTACCGCCTTCATGGAAAAGCGCAAACCCGACTTCGCAAAGTTGTAAGCGGGGCAGGACGAGCGCTACGGCGCAGAGCGCCCCTGCCGAATCTGCCTTTGTCATTGCGCGCAAGGCGCGGTAAGCCGCAATGGCATGGAAATCAAGCTGGCTGGGTCGCTCCGTTCCTTGCCAGGGCGGGCATCTGCAGACTTTGCCGAGACAGCACCCGCAAGGCCTAAAGGCGGGGCGCACCAGCCCTGGTATTTTTGCCAAGCAAGCGCTTGCTAAAAATACCGGCCTTTGGTATCTTCGGCGCATGCCCGCGCACGTCGCTACCGTCCCACACTCCACGCCAGAACCCGGCTTGCCCCCAGCGCCGCTGCGCGCGCGCGGCAGGCCGCGCAAGACCCTGCTCGAGCGCGACGACGGCAACCGCCGCGCCGCTTTGCTGCGCGCCGCCGCCGCCCTGTTTCGCAGCCAAGGGTTTGCTGCCACCACTACGCGCGATATTGCGGCTGCTGCCGGCATGCAAAGCGGCTCGCCCTTCTACCATTTCAAAAGCAAGGACGCGCTGCTCTTTGCCGTCATGCAAGAAGGCATGCACGCTGCACTGGCGCGCCAGCGCGCCGCGCTGCCTGCTACCGCCAGCTCGCCACCCCAAGCGCAGCTGCGCGGTTTGGTCCAAACCCATTTCCAGGTGCTGCTCGGGCCCGACAGCGACTTTATTCCGGTAATGCTCTACGAAGCCCGCTCGCTCAACAGCGCCCAGCGCATCGAACTTGCTGCCCTGCAAAGTGAATACGAAACCCTGTGGACGCCGGTGCTGGCTGCGCTGCATACCAGCGGCGCCCTGCGCGCGCCTGTGGGGCTGGCGCGGCTGCTCATGCTCGGGGCGCTGAACTGGTCGGTGCAGTGGTTTGACCCCCGCAAAAGCGCCACTGTGGACGACTTGGTCGATGCCGCCCTGGCCTTGTTTGTGGATGCCCGTGCCACCGAGGCAGCGCCCACATGAAGATCGGAACCGAGTGCGAAAGCTGGCACGTTGTCGGGCGCCCATGCTTAGTTGATTGCCGGGGCAAGGGATCGAAGGTGGTACAGGCGCCACGGCGCAGTAGCCACGGCCCAGCTTTTTGTTCTGATCTGAGGGATTTATGAGTTATGCATCCATCTTCGCGCCAGGCCTGTTTGCTGGCAAAGTCATCATCGTCACCGGGGGTGGCTCGGGCATTGGCCGCTGTGTGGCGCACGAGCTCGCCGCCCTGGGCGCGCGCGTGGCGCTGATCGGCCGCAAGCCAGAAAAGCTGCAAAAAGTGGCCGAAGAAATCGCCCAGGACTGTGCCGCCAGCGGTGGCAGCGCCAGCACCCACGTCTGCGACATCCGCCAGGAAGACGCGGTGCGCAGCACGGTGGCGGCCATCGTGGCGCAGCACGGCGTGATTGACGGCTTGGTCAACAACGCGGGTGGCCAGTACATGACGCCGCTCGAATCCATCAGCGCCAAAGGCTGGGAGGCTGTGGTCAACACCAACCTCACCGGCGGCTTTTTGATGGCGCGCGAGTGCTACACCCAGTCCATGGCCAAACACGGCGGCGCCATCGTCAACATCGTGGCCGATATGTGGGGCTCCATGCCCGGCATGGGCCACAGTGGCGCGGCGCGCGCTGGTATGGTCAGCCTGACAGAGACGGCTGCCGCCGAATGGGCCGGTGCCGGAGTGCGCGTCAACGCGGTGGCGCCGGGCTATATCGCTTCCAGCGGCATGGACCATTACCCACCCGAGGCCGGCCCCATGCTGCGCGCCATGGCCAAGACCGTGCCCCTGGGGCGCTTTGGCACCGAGGCCGAAACGGCTGCGGGCATCGTGTTCTTGCTCAGCCCGGCGGCGGCCTTTATCAGCGGCACCACGCTGCGCATAGACGGCGCCCGCCCGCAGGTGCGCATGGGCTGGCCCATGACGGTGGCCAGCGCCAAGACCCAAACGCGCGCCTCCATCGCGCCCTTTGACGGCTTTCACCGGGCCACCACGCCCCAGGTGTTTGCCAAAGAATCCTCAGAATCGTCAGAAACCAAATAAACCACACCAACCCCCAGGAGACAAGCCATGCAATGGACCCACGAACACCTCGAGATTCAAAAAACCCTCAAGCGTTTTATTGACGCCGAGATCAACCCCCATGTGGACGAATGGGAGGCGGCCGAGATATTCCCTGCGCACGAGGTGTTCAAAAAGCTCGGCAATCTGGGCCTGTTGGGGCTGACCAAGCCCGAGGCCCACGGCGGCGCCGGGCTGGACTACAGCTACGGCCTGGCCATGGCCGAGGCGCTGGGCCATATTGACTGCGGCGGCATTCCCATGGCCATTGGCGTGCAAACCGATATGTGCACGCCCGCACTGGCACGCTTTGGCAGCGAGGAACTGCAAACCGAATTTTTGGCACCGGCCATTGCCGGCGACATGGTGGGCTGCATTGGCGTGAGCGAACCCGGCGCGGGCAGCGACGTGTCCGGCATCAAGACGGTCGCGCGCAAGGACGGCGACGACTATGTGATTACCGGCCAAAAAATGTGGATCACCAACAGCCTGCAGGCCGACTGGATGTGCATGCTGGTCAACACCGGCGAAGGGCCGGCCCATAAAAATAAAAGCCTGGTGATGGTGCCCCTGCGCGAAGGCGGCAAGTTGCGCCCGGGCATCGAAGTGGCCAAGAAAATCCGCAAGATCGGCATGAACGCCAGCGACACCGGCTTGCTTTACTTTGACGAAGTGCGCGTGCCCCAGCGCAACCGCATTGGCGCCGAGGGACATGGCTTTATCTACCAAATGCAGCAGTTCCAGGAAGAACGCCTGTGGGCGGCGGCCAGCTGCCTGCAGTCCTTGAGCAACTGCATTGGCTGGACCATGGAATGGGCGCAGGAGCGCAAGCTCTTTGGCGCCACCCTGGCCGACCAACAGTGGGTGCAGTTCCGCCTGGCCGAGATGAAAACCGACTTGGAGGCCCTGCGCGCGCTCACCTACCGAGCCTGCGAGATGTACGTGGGCGGCCAAGACGTGCTTGAGCTCGCGTCCATGGGCAAGTTGATGGCCGGGCGCCTTAACCGCACCATTCCCGACGGTTGTCTGCAGTTTTGGGGCGGCATGGGCTACACCTGGGAAAACAAAGTCTCACGCATGTTCCGCGATGGCCGCCTGGGCTCGATTGGCGGCGGCGCCGACGAGGTCATGCTCGGCATCATCGCCAAGACCATGGGCGTGGCCAAGCGCCCGCAACGCTAAGCGGCGCCACCATGCAAACCACCGCCAGCCTTGAGGACAGCACCCACCTGCAGAGTAGCGCCCAGCGCTTTGTGCGCCAAGAGGTGGCGCCCCACCTGGCCGATTGGGAGGCGGCGCAGGAGTTTCCGCGCAGCCTGTACGGCCGCGCCGCCGATTTGGGCTGGCTCGGCATGGGCTACCCGGAACACCTGGGCGGCACCCCGGCGCCCACCGCCTTGCGCAATGTCTTGACCGAAACCCTGGCGCGTGAGAGTGGCAGCGGCGGCCTGATGGCCAGCCTATTTAGCCACAACATCGGCCTGCCGCCGGTGCTGCACTGGGGCTCGGACGCGCTGCAACGCGAGGTGATACCGCCCGTGCTGCGCGGCGAAAAAATCGCCGCCCTGGCCATTACCGAGCCCGGCGGCGGCACCGACGTGGCGGCCCTGCGCACCACCGCGCGTCTGGACGGCGACCACTATGTGGTGGACGGCGAAAAAGTATTCATCACCTCGGGCATGCGCGCTGACTACCTGACGGTGGCCGTGCGCACCGACGCTGGCAACAAGGGGCGCGGCGGCCTTTCCATGCTGGTGGTGCCGGGCGACACGCCTGGGCTGTCGCGCAGCCCCTTGCAAAAGATGGGCTGGCATTGCTCAGACACCGCACACCTGCGCTTTGAGGGCGTGCGCGTGCCAGCGCGCTTTTTGGTGGGGCAAGAGGGCAGCGGCTTCAAGATGATCATGGGCAACTTCAACGGCGAGCGCCTGTCCATGGCGGTCATGGCGCTGGGTTTTGCCGAATGCTGCTACCGCGAGGCGCTGGACTGGGCCCGCACACGCAAGACCTTTGGCAGCGCGCTGGTAGAGCACCAAGTGGTGCGCCACAAGCTG
>CAMDHS010000151.1 GCA_945898115.1 Comamonas sp. lk | reverse complement strand
TCTTCGGTCACGATGGCGTCGAGCTGGTCGTGGCGCAGGTTGTGGCTGATGGGCACGCTCTCGAGCCGGGTTTCGCTCGAAACAATCGTCAGAGTCGCCTCGTCCAGCATCACATACACGCTCACCGCCGGGCAGTCGCGTCCCTCTTGAAGGGTGTAGTTTTGCACCACCGCGTCGGGCAGCATGGTGACTTTGTAGCCCGGCATGTAGACGGTGGACAGGCGGGCGCGGCCCAGGCGGTCGATGTCGCTGTCGGGTAAGACGGCCAAAGCGGGCGCGGCAATGTGCACGCCCACGGTAACGGTGCCGCTGCCCAGGCCTTGCACTGAGAGCGCGTCGTCAATCTCGGTGGTGGCGGAGTCGTCAATCGAAAACGCCGACACCGAGGCGCGCACCAGCACCTCGCCCACCGGCGGGGCCGACGCTACGGCAAAGCCCACGCCCTGGGGAAAGTGCTCTAGCAGGAAGCGCTTCCAGTGGAACTGGTAAGGCGAATCAATGGCGCCACTGCGCTGCAGCAACTCAAGTGGCGCAGTGCGGGTGGCGCGTGAGGCGTCCACCACGGCCTTGTATTCGGGGGCGTTTTTGTCGGGCTTGAACAGAATTTTGTAAAGCTGCTCGCGCACCGGTTGCGGGCAGACGCCCTCGCCCAACTCCTGCGCCCACTGGGCGATCAAGGCAACTGTGGCCTTTTTCTTCTCGATGGCCACCAGCGCCTGGGCGATCACTTCGGCCGAGGCCTTGCGGAAAAAGCCCTTGCCTGCGCGGCGAAAGTAATGCGGCGCCTCAAACAGGCGGATCAGCATGGCCGCTTGCTGCTCTAGCGTGGCGTCTTTGCTGAAGTATTCGCGCGCCAGGGTGGCAAAACCAAAGTCGTCTTCGGGCGAAAACTCCCAGGCGAGTTCGAGCTCAATGCTCTCGCTCAGGGCCTGGGCGGCCGCCATAAATGCGGCAGGCGCGGGTTTTTCAAAGCGCAAGAGCACATTGGCCATCTTGACCTTGACACGCTTGCCACTGTCGAGCTCGACTTGCACCGAGGCATCGCTCTCTGACAGCACCCGACCGGCCATAAATTTTCCGGCTTCATCAAACAATACAAACATGGTGTAGATTGTCCCATGGCGCAAGCAAAGGCTGGGCGCCCGATAATCAGGCTATGGCAATCCCCTTCGGAAAAATCAGTTTACGCAGCCGCTTGGCGCCGTGGTGGGTGGGCCTGGACGGGCCTTTGGCCTTTATCGTCTTCACCCTGGCTTGCGCGGGCTTGCTGGTGATGTATTCCAGCGGCTACGACCACGGCACCCGCTTTGCCGACCACGCCCGCAATATGCTGATCGCGGCAATGGTGATGTTTGTGGCAGCTCAAATTCCGCCCCAGCGCCTGATGAGCCTGGCCGTTCCCCTGTACTTGGCGGGCGTGGCGCTGCTGGTGGCGGTGGCCGTGTTTGGCATCACCAAAAAGGGCGCGCGGCGCTGGCTCAATGTGGGCATCGTGATTCAACCCAGCGAAATCCTCAAAATCGCGGTGCCGCTGATGCTGGCCTGGTGGTTCCAAAAACGCGAGGGTCAGTTGCGACCGCTGGACTTCTGTGTGGCGGCGCTGCTTTTGGGCATTCCGGTAGGGCTAATCATCCGCCAGCCCGATTTGGGTACCGCCATGCTGGTGCTGGCCGCGGGCCTGGCGATCATGTTTTTTGCAGGGGTGAGCTGGAAGCTGATATTGCCGCCTGCGGTGGTGGGCCTGGTGGCGGTGGTCTTGCTGGTGGGCTTTGAGCCCGTGCTGTGCGCCGACGGCATGCGCTGGCCGGTGCTGCATGACTACCAGCAGCAGCGCATTTGCACCCTGCTTGACCCCTCGCGCGACCCGCTAGGCAAGGGCTTTCACATCATTCAGGGCATGATTGGCATTGGCTCGGGCGGGGTGTTTGGCGTGGGATTCATGAATGGCACGCAAACCCACCTCGAATTCATCCCTGAGCGCACCACCGACTTTATCTTTGCCGCGTTCTCGGAAGAGTTTGGTCTGATTGGCAACGTGCTCATGATCGCCGCCTTTATCGCCCTGATTTTGCGCGGCCTGGCTATAGCGCTGGACGCGCCCACCCTGTTTTCACGCCTGCTGGCGGGCAGCGTAGCTATGATTTTTTTCACCTACGCCTTTGTCAACATGGGCATGGTCAGCGGCATCTTGCCCGTGGTGGGCGTGCCCCTGCCCTTTATCAGCTACGGCGGCACCGCCATGGTGACGCTGGGTTTTGCGCTGGGCATTCTGATGTCGATCAGCAACGCGCGGCGTCTCGTGCAAACCTGAACGGCCCCCGCTTACGAGCCCTGACTCGGCGTGGGGCGGCTTAGGGCGCCCTGATGCACCGATGCGGCGCAATGCCTGCGCGGCCTCGGGGCATTGGCTGCGCCCTAGAATAGCCCAATGATCTCTCGCGAACCCACTATTGAACGCCTGGCCACGGCCAAGGCCCTCTTACTCACCCCCTTTGGCCTGGACGAATCGCACTTAGCGCGCGCGCTGGCCGAAATCAAGATGCACCGCGTCGATGAGGCCGACCTTTACTTCCAGTACACCCGCTCCGAAGGCTGGAGCCTGGAAGAAGGCATTGTCAAAACCGGCTCTTTCAGTATTGACCAGGGCGTAGGCGTGCGTGCGGTGAGCGGCGAAAAAACCGCTTTTGCCTATTCCGACGACATCTCAGAGGCTGCGTTGCTCGACGCCGCGCGCACCGTGCGCACCATCTCTAGCGCCGCGCAAAACCGCCGCGCCAGCGTGAGCAAACCCAAAATCGCCCGCAGCCGCTCGCTCTACCCCGACCAAGACCCGATTTCTACCCTGGACAGCGCCACCAAGGTTGCGCTTTTGGGCAAGGTGGAACGCCTGGCCCGCGCCAAAGACCCGCGCGTAGCCCAAGTCATGGCCGGCTTGGCCATGGAATACGACGTGGTGCTGGTTGCCCGTGCCGACGGCACGCTGGCTGCCGACGTGCGCCCCTTGGTGCGCCTGTCGGTCACCGTGATTGCCGAACAAAAAGGCCGGCGCGAAGTCGGCTCGTCGGGCGGCGGCGGCCGTTTCGGTCTGGCGTATTTTGACGACGCGCAAATCACCCAGTACGTGGACCAGGCGGTGCATGCGGCGCTGACCAACCTGGAAGCGCGCCCTGCACCGGCGGGCGAAATGACCGTGGTGCTGGGTTCGGGCTGGCCCGGCATCTTGCTGCACGAGGCCATTGGCCATGGCCTGGAAGGCGACTTCAACCGCAAGGGCTCGAGCGCCTTTAGCGGACGCGTGGGCCAGCGCGTGGCGGCCAAGGGCGTTACCGTGCTCGACGACGGCACGATTGCCGACCGCCGCGGCTCGCTCAATGTCGATGACGAGGGCAACACCAGCGGACGCAATGTGCTGATCGAAGACGGCATTCTTAAAGGCTACATCCAGGACGCCATGAACGCGCGCCTGATGGGCGTGGCGCCCACCGGCAACGGTCGGCGCGAAAGCTACGCCCACATTCCCATGCCGCGCATGACCAATACCTATATGCTGGGCGGAGACAAAGACCCGCAGGAAATTGTCAAAAGCATCAAAAAAGGCCTGTACGCCACCAACTTTGGCGGCGGCCAGGTGGACATCACCAGCGGCAAGTTTGTGTTTTCTGCCAGCGAAGCCTATTGGGTGGAAAACGGCAAGATTCTCTACCCGGTCAAGGGCGCCACGATTGTGGGCAGCGGCCCGGAATGTTTGAAGCGCGTGAGCATGATCGGCAACGACATGCGCTTAGACAGCGGCGTGGGCACCTGCGGCAAAGAAGGCCAAAGCGTGCCCGTGGGCGTGGGCCAGCCCACCCTGCGCATTGACGGCCTGACGGTCGGCGGCACCGCCTAAACGGACGTCGCCAGGGACTGCTTGTGCGGCCGTTTTTAGCGGGCGCCCGCGATACCCTCCCCATGCTGGTGGGAGCCGCGCCCTTTGGCCTGATCTTCGGCACGCTGGCCATAGGCGCCGGTTTGCCGGTCTGGTTCACCTTGGGTCTGTCGGCGCTGGTGTTTGCCGGTTCATCCCAATTTGTGGCGGTCAGCCTGCTGGGCGGTGGCGCGGCGGTGCCTGTTATCTGGCTCACCACCTTTGTCGTCAACCTGCGCCACGCGCTGTACAGCGCCACCTTGCTGCCCTACGCCCGCGCCTTGCCCGCACGCTGGCGCTGGGCCTTGGCCTTTTGGCTCACCGATGAAACCTTTGCCGTCGTCGAAAACCAGTTGCGCCACCACACCAGCCTGCACGACGGCGCGCGCTACTGGCTGGGCTCGTCTTTGGCCATGTATTTCAACTGGCAGGTCTGGACGCTTGCGGGTGTGCTTTTGGGCCAAAGCGTGCCCGGCCTGGTCACCTTGGGCCTGGACTTTGCCATGGTCGCCACCTTTGCTGCCATCGTGGCCCTGCAGCTGCGCGACCGGCCTGTGCTGTGCGCGGCCCTGGCCGCAGGCACGGTTGCCTTGCTGGCCCGTGATTTACCCTACAAGTTCGGGCTGATGCTGGCGGCGATTGCGGGTGTGGCCACCGGGATGCTGGCTGAGGCCTGGTTTGGGCGCACGCAAGCGCCCGCCCAAGAGGACGCCCAGCCATGAACAGCACTTGGGCGCTGGTGCTGGCCGGCATGGTCGTGGTGACTTACGGCATTCGCCTGAGCTTTCTGGTGTTTGGCCACCGCCTGACCTTTCCGCGCTGGCTGGAGCGCGCGCTGCGCTATGTGCCAGCGGCGGTGTTGACCGCGCTGGTGGTTCCCATGGCGCTGGCACCCCTGGACGCCGTGGACTTGTCCTTGCATAACGCCTATTTGCCCGGCACCGTGGCGGCAGCCGCAGTCGCTTTGTGGAGCCGCCAGACCCTGCCTGCCATCGTGGGCGGCTTTGTGGTTTACGGCCTGTGGCGCTGGTTGCTGGTCTGAGCCAGGGGGGCGGAAATGACTTGTGCTACATTTTCCCCATGCATCCCGTCGCTTTTTTCTTTAGCTATTTTTGGTTCTCCAACGCCTGCGGCGCGAGAGAGTTCTGAACGTACCTGAAAAAAACGTCCTGATACTTCCCAAACCGCCGGCACCCCCGGCGGTTTTTTTATGCCTTTTTTGACTTTGACTGACCGCTTTAGGAGCTTTGACATGACTGCAAGCGCTGACCGAACCAGCATCACCGATGACGAACGCATCAAGGACATCACCGTGCTGCCCCCACCCGAACACCTGATCCGCTTTTTCCCCATCAGCGGCACCGCCGTTGAAACACTGGTGGCGGCTACGCGCAAACGCATCCAGAGCATCATGGGCGGCAAGGACGATCGCCTGCTGGTCATCATTGGCCCCTGCTCCATCCACGACCCTGCCGCCGCGCTGGATTACGCCCGCCGCCTGCAAGATATGCGCATCCACTACGCCGATACGCTGGAAATCGTGATGCGCGTCTATTTCGAGAAACCCCGCACCACCGTGGGCTGGAAAGGTCTGATCAACGACCCCTACCTGGACGAGAGTTTTCGCATTGACGAAGGCCTGCGCATTGCGCGCCAGTTGCTGATCGACATCAACCGCCTGGGCCTGCCTGCGGGCAGCGAGTTTTTGGACGTGATTTCGCCCCAGTACCTGGGCGACCTCATCGCCTGGGGCGCCATTGGCGCGCGCACCACCGAGAGCCAGGTGCACCGCGAACTGGCCTCAGGCATTTCGGCGCCCATTGGCTTTAAGAACGGCACCGACGGCAACATCCGCATCGCCACCGACGCCATCCAGGCCGCGGCCGGGGGCCACCACTTTTTGTCGGTGCACAAAAACGGCCAGGTCGCAATTGTGCAAACCCAGGGCAATCCAGACTGCCACGTGATTTTGCGCGGCGGCAAGGCGCCCAACTACGACGCCCGCAGCGTCGAAGCCGCCTGCGCCGACCTGATCAAAGCCAAATTGCCCGCCACGCTGATGGTGGACTGCAGCCACGCCAACAGCAGCAAGCAGCATGAAAAGCAGCTCGAAGTGGCGCGCGACATTGCAGCCCAGGTGTCTGGTGGATCAACCCGTGTGTTTGGTGTGATGGTTGAGAGCCACCTGCAAGCCGGGGCGCAAAAGTTCACGCCGGGCAAAGATGTGCCTACCGCGCTGACTTACGGCCAAAGCATTACCGACGCCTGCCTGGGTTGGGACGATTCGGTAGAAAGCCTGGAAGTGCTGTCGCAGTCGGTCAAAGCCCGCCGGGTGCGCCGCAACGCAGCGACCTAAGAAGCACACCGCCAATGGGCTGACGCTGCCGCCATCGCGGTGGCATCGGCCCATTTTTTTGCGCTGCGCCCAGCGCAGTCTGAGGCTGGACTGAGGTTTAAGCCGCTCGCAGCAGGGCTGCAATCTTGTCGTGCACCCCGCCAAAGCCGCCGTTGCTCATGCACAAAATGTGGTCGCCTGCGCGCGCGTGAGCGGCCACTTGCTGCGCCAGCGCGTCAATATTGGGCGCCACTTGTGCCCGCGCGCCCATGGGCGCCAGCGCTTGTGTAGCGTCCCAGCCCAGACCGCCGCCGTGGCAAAACGCCAGATCGACCTCTTCCAGACTCCAGGGCAGCTGCGCCTTCATGGTGCCGAGCTTCATGGTGTTGGAGCGCGGCTCAAACACCGCCAGAATGCGCGCGCCACCCACCGTGCGGCGCAGGCCGTTGACGGTGGTGCGAATGGCGGTGGGATGGTGGGCGAAATCATCGTAAATCGTCACCGGCAACGCGTCTGAAGCACCGGGCAGCGTAATGCTGGCGCGCACTTCCATGCGGCGCTTGACGTTCTCGAAACTGGCCAGCGCAAGGGCCGCGTCGGCCGGGGATACCCCCACATGCTCGGCCGCAGCAATGGCCGCCAGCGCATTGAGCTGGTTGTGCACCCCACCCAAACCCCAGCGCACCTGCGCTACCGTTTTGCCCGCCTGCAGCACGGCAAAGTCATGGGGCTCACCCACAGCGCTGAAATCGCCCACCGCAGTGCCAAAACTGCGCACCTCGCTCCAGCACCCCATGTGCAGCACGCGCGCCAGGCTTTCCTCCAAACCATTCACCACCACCCGGCCACTGCTCGGCACGGTGCGCACCAGATGGTGAAACTGCCGCTCAATGGCCGCCAGGTTGTCAAAAATGTCGGCGTGGTCAAACTCCAGGTTGTTGAGCACGGCGGTGCGCGGGCGGTAATGGACAAACTTGCTGCGCTTGTCAAAAAACGCAGTGTCGTATTCGTCGGCCTCGATCACGAATACCGGGCCAAAGGCCTTGTTCGCCGCAGCGGGGAGCATGGGGGCGCCAGAATTTGCCGCCGGGCCGCCCCAAGGCAAATTAGCCCCCTCGGGGGGCAGCGCAGCACACGCAGTGGCAAGCGTGGGGGCCATATCCGCTGCCCCGCTAGGCAACGCATCGGTCTTGCCCATTAGCTGGATGTACTGCCGCATGATGGGTGCCGACGGCTTGCGCCATGCGACGCAAGCGGC
>CAMDHS010000150.1 GCA_945898115.1 Comamonas sp. lk | reverse complement strand
AGGCCGGATATAACTTGCGCGGTGGTTAGGCTGGCGACCTGGTTGGTGGTCAGGGCTGCGACTTCTATGGTCGTCAGGGCCGCAATTTGGGCCGTGGTGAGGCCTTGCGCCACCTGCGCCGCGGTCAGGGCCACCACTTGGGTGGTCGTCAAGGCCGCAACGTCGCCGGTCTCCATTGCAGCGATTTGCGCAGTGGTCAAGCCTTGGGCAATTTGGGTCGTCGACAAGGCCACCACCTGGGCGGTGGTCAGACCTGCAACCTGCGCCGTGGTCAGGCCTTGGGCTATTTGGGTGGTGGTTAGTCCGCTGACGCCGGTGGCAGAAAGCGCCGCAATGCGGGTAGCGCTCAGGCCCTGCGCAATCTGAACCGTGGTCAGCGCGGCGACCTGGTTTTGGTCCAACACGGCCAACTGGGTGGTCGTTAAACCTTGGTCCAATTGGGTGGTGGTCAGCGCTGCAATCTGGCTAGTGGTGAGGCCGTAAACCTGGGCGGTGCTTAGGGCCGCCAAGTCCCGGGTTTCGAGCGCAACCAGCTGGGTGGTGGTTAGACCCCGAGCGACTTGCGAGGTGGTGAGTGCGTTGGCTTGCGCAGTGGTAAGCGCAACCACCTGATCGGTGGTAAACGCCGCGACCTGCGCCGTAATCAGAGCGGCGACGTCTTGCGTTGTCAGCGCAGCAAATTGTGTAGTCGTGAAGCCCTGCGCAATTTGCGCCGTGGTAAGGGCTTGCGCCTGCGTCGTACTGAGCGCAGCGACTTGGGTCGTTGTTAAGCCCCCTGCCACCTGAGCCGTAGTCAACGCAACCAATTGGTCAGTGGATATCCACTGAATCTGGGTCGCGGTCAGCGCCGCTAACTGGGCCGTGGTGAACGAGACAAGATCCGATGTGGTCAACACCCCTTTGATCTCTTGCTCCGTTAAGGCCGCAATAACCGCGGTGGTTTCAGCGCTGTAATTACTCATTCTCTAACCTTCCAGGGCAAAAAGCCCATATATAAGAAGCCCATACACCGCTGTTGCCCGTCGACTTGGCTCCAGCGGATCGCGTACGCCGCGCGTAGTCCTGACTTTCAGAATCGGCAGAACGTCAAAAACTATGAGGTTTTTCGAAGGAAGTGATCAAAATCCAACGAAAAACCCTTAACTGGCAAAAAATTGCTACTTTCGATAAATAAGCAAAAATCGCGCCATTTTTCATGCAGATTAAGCGCCGTGGACACTTAATCTGAACTCCATCTGGCCAACAATTTCGCTAGCTAACAGGTGCTTCATGCCACCCACGCGATTTACATAAACAGTAAAAGTCTTATTCAATTTTATCAATTTTTAGTGTTTTAAACGACTCTGAGATTTTTTATCGTGCATTTAGGTGTAACGCCTGTAACCCTTACATGCCGTCTTGCGCGGTCCCTGCCAAATTGGTTGCGAGTTCATGCCTGACCGGCCTAAAGATTCCCGCCTTTGCGCCGATGCCTAAAGCAAGACGCAGAGCGAAAGAAACTATGCCACCCACACTACTGAAAATCGACAGTCCCGAAACTGGCTTTGAAATGCCACCAGTGCGCCGCTACCCCTTCAACGAGATGGGCGTGGGCGACTCCATCCTTATTGACGACTTCCGTTTGGCTCAAAGCGCCAGGGTGTCAGCCATTAATTTCATCAAGCGCCATGATTTGGGCTGGAAGTTCGGCATTCGCAAAATGGACAACGGCTGGAGAATTTTCAGAATCAACTGAGCCTCAAGGCTCGCGGATCGACTCATCCATGGCCTTGGTCAGGGGCCATATAAGGTAGGACATGACTGACCGTTTTCCGACAACAATTTCGGCAGAGAGCGTCATCCCAGGCAAAAGTCGTGCCTTGTCCGGCATTTTTTTCAGTTTCGAGTCGCCATAGGCAATGCGGCTCAGGTAATACGCGTCGAGGGCGCCGGGGGCGCCGCTGTCGCGGCGAAACGCGTCTTCGCTGATGGTGCGTACACGTCCGTCCAAAGCGTTGTGTTTCTGAAACGGAAACGCATCGAGCTTAATATGCACCACGTCGCCCGCCTTGATGTAGCCAATGTCCAGCGCGTCAATTTTGACCTCCGCCTCCAAGGCCGCACCCAGTGGCACCAAGGTAAACATCTGTTCCGCACCCTGCACGACCGAGCCCTGCGAGAGTTTGGCCATGTCCAGCACTACCGCATCCACCGGCGAGACCAGCGCGACGAGTTGTTTGCGCTTGTCGGCCTTTTGCAGTTGCTCCTTGATACCGTCGCGGTCGCGCGCGGTGTTCAGCAGGTCTTCCATCGTCTTTTGCCGCCAACTCTTGGTAAAAGCGGTCTTTTCCGACTCAAGTGCTGCCAATTCGTTGCGCAACTCGTGTTCACGGTTGTTCGCCAGTTGCAGTTCGCGCTCTCCTGCCAGGCGCCTGTCACGGGCTTCGAGCAGCTGCAGGCGGGCGCCAAAGTTTTGCGCCATCAAAGTCTCCTGCATGGCCTCCATCTCGTTCAAGGACTTCATGCGCTGCGCCATGACCAGCTGGTCGCGCCGGTTGGTGTCCATGGTGGCGGCCACGCGGGCGATGTTTTGCTCTAGCTTGGCCAGCTGCGCGGCGTAGTTGGCCTGGCGCTCACGCGAGAGCTGGGCCTGCAACACCGCGTCGGCGTCTTTACCGGACGGCGCCGTGCTTTTGCCCGAAAGCTCAGCGTTCAGGCCCCGGGTTTGCGTGTCCAGGCTGTGCAGGCGCGAGCGCAGCTGCGCCTCGTCGGCCTGGGCAAAGGTCGGGTCCAGCGTGGCCAGCACCTGGCCTTGGCGCACCACCTGCCCCACGCGTACCTCAATTTTTTGGATGATGGAGGTTTCTAGCGGCTGCACCACGATGTTGGGAAGGGGATTGACCAGGCGTCCAGAGGCCACGACCACCCGCTCCACCTCAGAAAAGCTGGCCCACAGCACAAACAGCAAGAGGGCCAAGGCGAGCATGTGCGTCGTGATGCGCAGATAGCCCGGCAGGGGGTTGCGCTCAATCGCATCCGCATCGGGCAAAAAGTCCAGGGCCGTGTCGTCTTTGCCGCGCTTGGCCTTGCGCTTTACATGTGACTGGTCTGTTGGTTCCATAGGGTTTGGTAGGTTTCACATCGCGTGAGTAACTCGGAATGGCGGCCGCTGTCGACCAATTGGCCGTTTTGCATGACCAAAATGGCGTCGGCATTGACCAGGGTGGACAGGCGGTGGGAAATCATCACCACCGTGCGTCCGACCGCGATGCGCGACAGATTGCGTATAAAAATACTTTCGCTCTCGGGGTCGAGGGCGCTGGCGGCCTCGTCCAAAATCAAAATACTGGGCTTGGCCAAGAGCGAGCGGGCGATAGACAGGCGCTGTTTTTGCCCGCCCGAGAGGTTGGCGGCGTTTTCTTCGAGCAGGGTGTCGTAGCCCTTGGGCATGCGCTCAATAAACTCGTCGGCCCCGGCAGCCTGGGCGGCGGCCACGATTTCTTCAAACGAGGCGTCGGGCTTGGTGGCCACCAGGTTTTGGCGCACCGTGCCGCGGAACAAGAAGTTTTCTTGCAGCACCACGCCAATTTGGCGGCGCAGGTGGGACAAATCGATCTCGCGCGCGTCCACGGCGTCAAAACGCACCAGTCCGGCCTGCAAGGGGTACAGGCCCTGGATCAGCTTGGTCAGCGTGGTTTTGCCCGAGCCGCTGCGCCCCACAATGCCGACCACGGTGCCGGCTGCGATGGTGAAGCTGGCTTTGTTAAGCGCCGGCGTGGTGGACCCAGGATAGCTAAAGCTCACCTGGTCAAAACTGATTTCGCCCTGCAGCTGGGGCCGCAAGCCACCCGCACCTACCCTGCCTTCAGGGGCGCGGTTCATCACCTCGCCCAGCATTCGCACCGACAAGGCGGTTTCTTGGTACTCATTGACCAGGCCCACCATCGCTATCAAAGGCGCGGTCACCCTGCCAGAAATCATCTGGAATGCAATCAGCGCGCCCACGCTCAGGGTCTGGTCAAACACTTGCTGCGCGCCAATGACAATGATCACCACGGGCAGCAGCTTGCCCAAAAAGTCGGTAATCGCGTTACCGGTGAGGGATACCTGGCCCAAGCGATAGTGCATGGTGATGGCCTCGGCCGAGCGCTGGTCCCAGATACGGCGCTGGGTCGGCTCAACGGCCAAGGCCTTGACGGTGCGCATGCCGTGGATGGTTTCGACCAGCATGGCCTGGCGCTGGCCTTCGGCCGAATAAAGCGCATTGAGCCGACGCTGGTAGGTGGGCACCATGCCACCAATCACCGCAGCAATCAGTCCGGTGAACAAGAGCACGATCATGGCCAGTTGCACCGAATAGGCAAACAAAATTGGCAAAAAGATCAGCAGGGACACGGTGTCCAGCCCGGTAAAGAAGATGCGCCCGGTGAGAAAGTTGCGAATTTTTTCCAGCTGCTGCATGTGCCGGGTCACCACGCCGGCGGTGGTGGTCTCGAAATAGTCGATGGGCAGCGATAGCAAATGTCCAAACGTGCGCCGGGTCAGGTGCATGTCTATCTTATTAGTGGCCGCCAGGGTCAGCATCTGGCGCAGGTAGCCAAAAATTGAGTCAAAGGCCAGCGCGATCACAACGCCAACGGCCAGCACCCACAGCGTGGTCTCGCTCTGGTGGGTCAGCACCTTGTCAATCACCAGCTGAAAGAACACGGGCGAGGCCATGCCCAGCACATGCATGGCCAGGGCGGCGATGAAAATATCGCGAAACGCGTCTTTGTGCTTCCAGATTTCGGGAATGAACCAAGCAAAGCCAAAGCGCTGGTCGGGGTCGGTGAGCTTGTGCTCGCGTTTGAGCAAAATTACCTGGCCGTCCCAGCGGGCGCAAAACGAGACCTCGTCTTCTAGCACCACCACCGCTTGCGCCGCTGTGGGGTCAAGCAGGGCGATCTTGCCATCGCCCTCGGTGCGCATGCCCACCACAATCATGAAACTGCCGTCCCGCATGCAAGCCATGAGCGGGAAAACGCCGCCCTGGGACATCAGGCCCTTCCAGGACAGATGTTCGACCTTGGCTTTGAGGCCAATGTCGGCGGCCATGCGCAGCAGCACCAGCGGGCCCGGCTCTTGGGCACCCACCGCAAAGTCCGAAATCAGGCGCTCGGGGTTGATGTGCAGGCCATGGTGCTGCGCAATCGCGGTGAGGCACTGAATGCCGGTGTGAGGAAAAGAGTCTTGCATGGTGTTTAAAGTCGTCCCGGCGCTCGCTCGTTTTGCCCTTGCGGTATCTGCATGAAGCCTCTTTCGGTGTCGGGTTGCAAACAGGCCCAGCGGCCAGGAAAGTCCAAAACCGGGGTAAATCGGTCTACTGGCACAGTTACAGCACTTTGCGTGCCATCCGGTTTGGACGGGATTCCGTCAAGAATCAATCGCGGGCTGCGTCCCTCTGCGCTTGGGCTAGCGCAGGCCATCGAGGCAAATGTGTGCCTGGCCTGCTTATTGCTGCAATGGCGTCCTAGGCGCTGTTTCCTGCCCAGCTTTAAGAACATGCCACCCAATATTCCAACCTACTCCAAAGGTCCACCGCCCGCCGTCAACTGCTGGCAGTGCCGCCACTTCGCCACCAGCTGGGACCCTGCCCTGCCCTATAGCTGCAAGCTGTTGGGCTTTAAATCGCGCATGCTGCCTTGCATGCAGGTGCAGCAGCTCGATGGCCGAGCCTGCCAGGGCTTCGAGCCCAAAGCCGCAGCAGGGTTGCTCAGCGCCAGAGTGTCGGCCAATCGTCAATAAAGCGTTAAAAGCGCTTGGCACGGGTCTTGCAGAAAGTGGTTTCTAACCATGACACTTGCATCCAAACCCGCCATGCCCCTGCCATCTGCCACCTCTAAAGCCCTTTGGCTCGACCCATTTCGCCCCCTAACGGCGGCGGACCGCGCGCAGTTGGCCGCCACAGGCCTGGACGTGCAGGCCGTGAGCACGCTCGACGAGCTACAGGCCGCACTCAAAGCAACACCTAGCCAGATTTCGACCCTGGTGCTGGGCTTGGGCGCTGATATTGAACTCCTGCAAGACACCCTGGCCCTGATTAACACCACCAGCCATAGCGTAGCGCTGGTCTGCCGCCTTGAACGCCGCCAGCTGGAACTCGCCGTGCTGGCCCTGCACAAGGGCGCCTGCCACGTGCTGGCCGCAGACGACTGGTCTGAAGCGGCCTGGCGCTTGGCGCTAGAGCGCGCTACGCAGGCCACTGCCGCAAAACCCGCAGCTGAAACCACCCCCGCCCTGAACCAGGCACCCAACACCGGCGCCGCCGTGCGCAGCGTGGTCTACGTAGACCCGGTCAGCCGCAATCTGCTGGCCCTGGCCCAGCGCGTGGCACTTGCCCCCGTGGCCGTTCTGGTCGAAGGCCCCACCGGTTCGGGCAAAGAAGTGCTAGCGCGCGTGCTACATGAGTCGTCTGCCGCAGCCAACGGCCCTGTTATTGGCCTGAACTGCGCCGCCCTGCCCGAGCACATGATTGAAGACATGCTGTTTGGCCACGAAAAAGGCGCTTTTACCGGCGCGGTCAAAGAGCACCGCGGCCTGTTTGAGCAAGCCCAGGGCGGCACAATGTTTCTGGACGAAATCGGCGAATTGCCTCTGACGCTGCAGGCCAAGCTGCTGCGCGTGCTGCAAGAGCGCAGCCTGGTGCGCCTGGGCGGCGAACGCGCGATTGCCCTTGATGTGCGCGTCGTAGCCGCCACCAACAAAAACCTGCGCGAACAGATCGCCCAGCGCCAGTTCCGCGAAGACCTGTACTTCCGTTTAAGCACCTTCAAGCTGCGCGTGCCTGCCCTGGCCGAGCGCAGCGGCGACATTTTGCCCCTGGCAGCGCGCCTCTTGTCGCGCCACATGCGCTCCAAGCAAGCCTGGAGCTTGAGCGAAGATGCCCAGCGTGCGCTGCTGTCCTACAGCTGGCCTGGCAATGTGCGCGAACTGGAAAACATCATCCAGCGCGCCATGGTCTTGTGCGCTGACACCCACATTGACACGCAGCACCTGATGTTTGACGACGCGTCCACCTGCTTCCTGCTGGCCATGGCGCCTGCAGCCAGCCCAGAGGCAGCAAGCTTCGCTGCCCAGACGCCAGCAATCACCCCATCCCAGCCCTTGGCGCCTAGCCCCCTGCACGCCACGGTCAAGCACAGCGAGCACCACGCCATCCGCGCGGCGCTGGACGCGTCAAGCAGCCGCGAAGAAGCGGCGCAAAAGCTGGGCATCAGCCCGCGCACCCTGCGCTACAAGCTCGCCCGCCTGCGCGACACGGCCAGCGGCCTGTCTGCCCATTCCTAAATATTTACCTGCCCACCTGAACAGGACTACTGCCATGATCGAATCCGCCACCTCCGCCAGCAGCATTGCCGCCATGCTCAAGACCCTGCAGTCGCACAGCACGCAGGCCACCGGCCAGGGCTTTGACCTGCCGGGCACCGCGCCCACGCCCAAGACGGATTTTTCGGACCTGGTCCGCCAGGCGGTGAGCCAGACCAATGC
>CAMDHS010000149.1 GCA_945898115.1 Comamonas sp. lk | reverse complement strand
AAACCATGCGCAATCGGCGCGCCAAACGGGCCGGCCTTGGCACGCTCCACGTCCACGTGGATCCACTGGTGGTCGCCGGTAGCCTCGGCAAACTGGTTGACCGCCTCTTGGGTGACAAGAATCCAGTCGCTGGTGGCCACGGGCTGGCCGACCATGCCGACGAGCTCTTGCAATGTATTGATGGTTTTCATGGGTGCGTGCGCTTAAAAGTGAGGCGAAATGGGGGGATGAAAAAATTCAGGCAGGCAGTGACAGCCATTTGCAAATGGAAGCCCACTGCGCCAGATCGCGTTCCATGCGGCTGGGGGCCACGTCAAACAACGACAGGCCGCCGACGGCCAGGTGCACATAGTTTTGTGTATCGCGCAAGGTGCCAGCCAGCGGCAGGTCCAAGGACGCGACAAAGGCAGTGAACTGGTCAGCCGCCAAAGTGCGCTCGTCCACCCGCATGCCCACAATGCCCACGTCCAGCCGTTCGGCGTGGCGGCTCTTGGCCAGGGTATCCAAAAAGCCACGCGTGGCGTACATGTCAAAAATGCTGGCCTGCAGCGGCACCACCACCTTGTCGGCCATTTTTAGCACGTCTTTGAGCGACCGGCCGGTGAGGCCTGCGGGCGTGTCGAGGACCACATGGCCCGCGCTTTTGGGCGGTTTGACCAGCGCCTCGGGGTCCACCGACCAGGCGGTGATCGGGTTGGCCGTGGCCGGGCGCAGACTCAGCCACAGATTAGATGACTGCTGGGGGTCCGCGTCGCCCAGTCGCACCGCGTGGCCCTGCGCGGCTAGATAGCCCGCAATATTGGTGGCCAGGGTGGATTTGCCGGCGCCCCCTTTGGGATTGATGACGACGATAAGACTCATAGTGGGCTCCTCAATTCCAGATAAAACTAAGCTGCATTATGGAATGCGCCAGACCGGCGCCCGGCACGCTTGCGTCGCGCAGGTGGCGCGGTGCGCCTCAGGCCAGGCCGTCCCACAGCAGTTTGACACCGGTGAGCAACATGCCAGCATACAAAAATCGGTAAAACAGCACTTCGCTGATGGTGCGCGCCAACCGCACGCCCATCCACACGCCCACGGGTGCCAGCGGCAATAGCACCAGCGAGGTCGTCATATTGCGCATGTCCAGCAGCCCCAGCCAGGCATAAGGAATCCATTTGCACAGGTTCACCACAAAGAAGAAAAACGCCATGCTGGCCGTGAATTTGATCGGGCTCATGCGCAGGCCGATGACATAGGCGTTGATGGGCGGCCCCCCGGCGTGCGCAATAAAGCTGGTAAAGCCCGAGGTCGTGGCCAACAAGGCGCCCACCCAGCGCGGCGGCGGTGCGTCCCCGGCTTTGGGTGGAAAAGCCAGGCGCTGGGCCAAAAACAACAGGGTAAAGCCGCCCACAATGGCCGCTACCGTGTTCGCCTGCAAGAGCTTGAACAGCAGCGCGCCCACCCCAATGCCCAACACACCAAAGGGCAAGATGTGGCGCAGCAGCGCCATGTCAAAGTCTTTCCGAAATGCGGCCATGCCCAGCACGTCCATGACAAAGAGCACCGGCATCAAAATAGCCGCCGCCTCGGGCACGGTGACCGCCAGCGCCATCATGGGCACGGCCAGCGAGCCAAAACCGGCGCCAAAACCACTCTTGCTCACGCCCAGCAAAATGACGGCGGGCACCGACACGGCATAGAAAAACGGGTCGGTAATCAGGGGCCAGGCTTCGGTCATGGGCGCAAAGCCCCATGGTAACCTTCCGCGCATGTTCAACCCTTCCCAAGCCGACGTGCGCCGCTATTTTTGCGCCGTATACGCCAAAGCCCGCACCAAGCAAGCGCTCGAAGCCTTGGAGACCATTGCAGCCCAATGGATTGACGAGCACCCCGAATACCACGCCGACCTGCGCGACGCCGATGCAGCCGTGGCGGCGGCCTACGACGGCGTCGAGGGCCGCAGCAACCCGTTTTTGCACCTGTCCATGCATTTGTCCATCAGTGAGCAAAGCTCGATTGACCAGCCGCGCGGCATTCGCCAGGCGGTGGAGCTGCTCACGCACCAGCGCAACTCCCTGCACCGCGCGCACCACGACGCCATGGAATGCTTGGGAAAGATGCTATGGGAAAGCCAGCGCGCCGGTCGTCCGCCCGATGGGGATGCCTATATTGCCTGCGTGCAGCGCCACGCGACTCGCGATTAGGAAACATGGGAAAAGGCCAGACGTAAAAAAACCGCCCGAGGACGGTTTCTTTTTTTGCAACGCCTGTCCGGTTAACGGAAGCGGCTCTCAGGCACGGTCTTGAGTTCGCCAGGCAAATCACCAAGGTAATTGGCCAAAACTTTCAACTCGGCATTGGAAAACTGCTTGGCTACGCCACCCATGATGGCGTTGCCGCGACCGATTTGGGGGTTGCCTACCGTCTTGTACGCCTTCAGGGCGACAAACAGGTAGTCGCTGTACTGACCCGCAATTTTGGGGTAGCTCGGGTCGATGGGCTTGTTCAGGCTCTCGCCGTGGCAAGAGCTGCAAGCGCCTTTGGCAAGGAGTTCGACCGCTTTGGCCGAGCCGTCAGCGGCTTTGCCCAGGGGTTTTGCATTTGGGTCCACACCGCTGGCGGAATAGAAAGCGGCCAGATCAGCCATGTCTTGGTCGCTCAACGATGTGGCGATACCGCGCATGGAGGGGTGTTTGCGTTCGCCTTTTTTGTAGGCGTTCAAAGATGCCACGATGTATTTTTCGCCTTGGCCCGAGATCTTGGGCACTTTGTAGATTTCGGGGAAGCTGGCCTGGTAGCCCGCGATGCCGTGGCAGCCGATGCACATGGCGTTTTTCTTGAGGCCTGCAGCGGCGTCACCCTTGATGTCCTGGGCTTGGGCAGAAAGGACCGTCACAGAAGCGACAAGAAGTGCGGTCAGGGAGCGAAGCGATAGATTCATTTTGCGCAGACAATCGAAAGGATATTGGTATAAATTGGCTCCTCGGATTATATCGGCCAGTCTGATGCTCTTTGGGCCAGCGCCTCATGCCCAGTCGCCTACCACCCCCGGGTGCCGTGGCGGCTGATTTTTTTTGACATTCCACCCTCGTCCAGTTCGATTGCCCTATTCATGAAATTCAACGGTCCAAAAAATTACGTCGCCACCCAGGACCTGATGCTCTCAGTCAACGCGGCGGCCACGCTGCAGCGGCCCTTGCTGGTCAAGGGCGAACCCGGCACCGGCAAAACCATGCTGGCCGAAGAGGTGGCGTCCGCGCTGAACCTGCCTTTGCTGCAGTGGCACATCAAATCGACCACCAAGGCGCAACAAGGCCTGTACGAATACGACGCCGTGAGCCGCCTGCGCGACTCGCAGCTCTCGGACATTGATGGCGGCGAGCGGGTCAAGAACATCCATAACTACATTGTCAAAGGCGTGCTGTGGCAGGCTTTTACGAGCGAGACGCCGGTGGCGCTGCTGATTGACGAGATCGACAAGGCCGACATCGAGTTCCCCAACGACTTGCTGCGCGAAATCGACCGCATGGAGTTTTATTGCTACGAGACGCGCGAACTGATCCGCGCCAAGCACCGCCCGCTGGTGTTTATCACCTCGAACAACGAAAAAGAGCTGCCTGACGCGTTTTTGCGCCGCTGCTTCTTTCACTACATCAAGTTCCCCGAAGCCGCTACCATGCAAAGCATCGTGGACGTGCACTTTCCCGGGCTGAAAAAAGAGCTGCTGACCGCCGCCATGAAGACCTTCTACGAAGTGCGCAACCTGCCCGGCCTGAAGAAGAAACCGTCCACCAGCGAGCTGCTGGACTGGCTCAAGCTGCTGCTGGCCGAAGACATTCCTTTATCGGCCCTGCAGTCCAAAGACGAAAAAATGGCCATTCCCCCGCTGGTGGGTGCGCTACTCAAAAACGAGCAGGATGTGAGTCTGTTCGAAAAACTGATGTTCATGCAACGCAACAACCGCTGATATGACCGATCCCAAAAAAATAGACTTTTTTGCCGTCGGCCTGTCCGACGCCATCGGTTTTCTCGGCGGTTCGCTGGCGGGCTACGGGATTGGCAAGCTGGTGGGAATGGATATTTTTGCCCCTGGCTACGGTACGGCCAGCATAGTGGCCATCCTTCTGGTGGGCTTGGGCGGCGGACTGGGCCTGCAACTGGCGCGTCGTTGGCAGCGCAGCCGCAAAGAATAAAAATTAGAGCGAATTCGCATGGCATTTGTAGAACCCATCACTCTGTCCGGGCGCGGTGTGACCCTGGCGCCCTTGGCGCTGGAACACGAAGCCGGCCTGCGCGCAGCGGCGACCGACGGCGCGCTGTGGAACATCCGCGTGACATCGGTGCCCGAGCCGCAAGACACGCGCAAATACATCGAGGACGCGCTGGCCATGCGCGAAGCGGGAAACCGCTTTGCCTTTTGCGTGCTGGACGAGGCCAGCGGCCGTGTGCTGGGCAGCAGCAGCTACCACGACATCCTGCCCGCCGTAAAACGCGTGGAGATTGGTTACACCTGGTACGCTAAAAGCGTGCAGCGCAGCCACGTCAACAGCACCGCCAAACTGCTGCTCATGACCCACGCCTTTGAGACTTTGGGCTGCAATGTGGTGGGCTGGCGCACCGATAACTTCAACTTTGCCTCGCAAGCGGCCATTGAGCGCCTGGGTGCGCACAAAGACGGCGTCTTGCGCGGCCACGCCCTGCGCCGCGACGGCACCATCCGCGACACCGTGATGTACAGCTTGCGCGCTGGCGAATGGCCTGAGGTCAAGGCGCAGCTCCTGCATTCGCTGGACAAGCCCCGCGCGTAAGCTAGACATTGGCATTCCACGTATATACACTCACAATATACAAACGGAGCCGAACATGAACGCCCGCATACCCGCCAAAGCCCTGAAAACCCGCAGCCTGGTTGAAACCACGGTGTTTCAGTCTGGCAACAGCCAAGCCATACGCATCCCCAAAGAATTTCAATTCGACGCCAAGCGGGTTGAAATCTACCGTGAGGGCCAATCCATTGTGCTGCGCCCCGTGGCCGGAACTGCCGCTGAAGCACTGGCGGGCCTGGCACCTTTAAGCGCCGCCGAATGCCAAGCACTCGATCTGGCGATGGAACAGTCGGATGACCTGCTGGCGCTCGACGAACCCCTGCCTGAGGCGCTTCTCAAGCCCAAGCGGTCTTCGGCTGCGCCCCGAGGCGCGCCCAAGGCATGAAGCTCAAATACCTGCTGGACACGGACGTGTTCTCTCTCATGGTTAAAGGGCAGGATGCGGCTATCGACACCCGCGTACAAACCCTAGCCAAGGGCGAAGGTATTTTGTCGGTTATCACCGCTGGTGAGTTCTATTACGGCGTAGCGCACGCTCCGGTATCCGTCCTGCGCGATCAGCGCGCCCAGCGCTTGCTGGACTTTTTCGGCCTGCTGCCGCTGGATGCCGAAGTGGCGACCCGCTACGGCACCGTGCGTGCCGACCTGCGCCGCGCTGGAACCCCTATCGGCCCCAACGACCTGTGGTTGGCCGCACAAGCCCTGGCCCACAGCCTGGTCATGGTGACCCGCAACGCGCGCGCGTTCAAGCGGGTCAAGGGCTTGAAGGTGGAGACATGGGCAAATTGAATGCCACGGCGTGCCCAACCCATTTGCCACTGATATACCTGTGCACCCCACGCTGAATTAATCCAACACTGAACCGATCAAAACCATGCTGCTCGACTTTTTCTACACCCTGCGCTCGGCCAAACTGCCGGTGTCTGTCAAAGAATTTTTGACGCTGCTCGAAGCGTTGCAAAAAGGCGTGGTCGGCCCCAACGCCGAGCCCTCGCAGACCGACACCTTTGACGAGGCCTACAGCAGCGGCTACAAGATTGACGACTTCTATTACCTGAGCCGCGCCGCGCTGGTGAAGGACGAGAAGCACTACGACAAATTTGACCGCGCCTTTGCCGCCTATTTCAAGGGCGTGGAGATGATCGCCGACTTCACCAAAGAAGTGCCGCTGGAGTGGCTGCGCAAAAACCTGGAGTTGCAACTCAGCCCGGAAGAACTCGCCAAAATCGAAAAAATGGGTTGGGACGAGCTGATGGAGACGCGGAAAAAGCGCTTTGAAGAGCAAAAAGAGCGCCACGAAGGCGGCAGCAAATGGATTGGCACCGGCGGCACCTCGCCCTTTGGCGCCTTTGGCCAAAACCCGCAGGGCATTCGCATCGGGCAAGACAAAAGCCGCAACCGCAGCGCGGTCAAGGTGTGGGACCAGCGCGCCTACAAAGACTACGACGACACCCAGGAACTGGGCACGCGCAACATCAAGGTGGCGCTGCGTCGCCTGCGCAAGTTTGCCCGCGAAGGCCATGAGGAAGAGCTCGATCTGGACGAAACCATCAGCAAAACAGCGGCCAACGCGGGCTACCTGGACATCAAGATGCGCCCAGAGCGGCACAACAACGTCAAAGTGTTGCTGCTGATGGACGTGGGCGGCACCATGGACGACCACATTGCGCGGGTCGAAGAGCTTTTTTCGGCCACCAAGACCGAGTTCAAGCACCTGGAGTTTTATTACTTCCACAACTGCGTGTACGACTTCATGTGGAAAAACAACCGACGCCGTTTTGCCGAAAAATTTGCCACCTGGGACATCATCCGCAAGTACAACAAGGACTACAAGCTGATCTTCGTGGGCGACGCCACCATGAGCCCTTATGAGATTTTGCAGCCTGGCGGCAGCGTGGAATACAACAACGAAGAACCCGGCGCCGACTGGCTGCAACGCCTGACCAGCGCCTTCCCCAAATTTGCCTGGATCAACCCCGAACCGCAAGGCGTGTGGCAATACCGCCAAAGTATCAGCGTGATCCAGCAGCTGATGCAGCAGCGCATGTACCCGCTCACCCTCAAGGGGCTGGAAGAGGCGATGCGGCTGCTGACCAAGTAGCGCGCTGGGCCCCGGCGATGGCGGCGCAGCGCCGCCCCTAAAATGCCCCGTCCCTCGCCGTAGCACAATGGATAGTGCGCATGCCTCCTAAGCGTGAAATACAGGTTCGATTCCTGTCGGCGGGACCAGAAAACCCCTCTATTTCACTCGCAAGTCATTGATTTATATAGGAATCAAGGACTTAAGAGGCAGAGACTAGAAAAAAGGTGTGGTAGAAAGTGCGGTAACCACCCCATGAAAGTCTCAATAGGCATCCTGCTTGTGACCATTCCCTATACCTACAAACGCGGCAAGGTAACCTACTACCAGCGACCCGTCCCCCGAGATCTGGCAGACAGGTACTCATCAAAGTTGATCAAGATAAAGGTCGACACAGAGAATATCCGCCTGATTGCCAAACAGGTTGAACACCTGAACCGCGTGGTAGAGGCCGAGTGGAAGGCCATGAGATCCTCCACCGATATCGCCCCGAAGACCATTCGGGGGCAGGCTGTTCAGGCTGATTGAATATTGACCCACCCTGCCGATTCAATATTGACCCAGGACGGATAGTTGCTTTTGCATTGGGCAACTGTGGATAAGTTTACCCATTAAAGGGTTTCAGGGTCTCCTTTTCTTGGTTGTTGCCGCCAGGGCA